>CANJNU010000100.1 GCA_947475645.1 Bacteriovoracaceae bacterium
AAATCAGAGTCCTCGGGGCTCTCTTCCTAATTTATTGCAATGCGGCACTCGCTTCCGATTTCCAGTCTCCCCGCACCGCTGCTCTTGGGGGTGCCGGACACGCAAGCCCACTTCTGAACGACGCCATTTATCTCAATCCGTCCTTTGTCTCTTTTTTGCCCACATCCAGTTTCGCACTGAACTATACCCGGCTTGAAGGCGCCGGGCGGAACACCAACCTCTCTATTCTAGACGGGCGCTCCGAGCTATTTCAGGCGGGCGTAGGCTACACGTTGCAAGAAGACCGTCGGATGATTCATTTCGGCGGTGCCAAGTCATTTATGGAGCACTACGGGGTAAGTTTTGGCGGAAAATTTATACTTCCTAACGGAGACGCTCCCCAAGCCATCTGGGATAGTTCTCTCTCCTTTACAGCTATTCCAGGCGAATTCTTTCAAGTCGCGCTGATGCTCGACAACTTAAAGGAATCTGAACAGGCAAGAGATGCAGGATTTCTTCGAGAGTACATTCTGGGTACGAAGTTCAACTTTCAGAATGTGGTACTGGTTTATTTCGATCCCCATCTCGCTCCCCATGCCGACAGCCGATACGGCTATGAGTTGGGTTTAGAGTTTCCGTGCTTCAACGATGTTTTTCTGCGTGCGGGGCAATTTAAGAATTCACAGCTCAGCGCCTGGAATGTTCGAGGCGAAGGATACGCATTCGGTCTCGGTTGGATTGCACCCAAGATCTCATTCGATTTCGCGATTCAACGGGTCACCCAGCCGAATCAATACCGTTCAGCCACATTGGGAGCCACGATTTATTTTTGAGGAAAATAAATCTTTGGGGCTCCGCTCACGGGGCTTGGCCGAACCTGAAAGCCACATCCCGGATAAAGCTCAGCAAGATGGGCCTCAGTAAGAACGTCTGAAATAGCCCCCTGTGCAACCACACGGCCTTGGTTCATTAACAGTGCCGACTCTGCCCATTCGGATGCGAGATTCAAGTCATGCGAAACCAGAACAATGGAATAGTCCTGCGCCGCCAAATCTTTTAAAAGCTGCCCTACCCGTACTTGATGATTCAAATCCATCTTCGAGAGGGCTTCATCGAGCAAAAGTAAGCTTGCACCCTGGGCTATCGCCCGTGCCAATCCTACGAGCTGGCGCTCGCCTCCACTCAGCGAGGCCAAATCGCGCGCCCGCCATTCCCAACATCCACACCGCCTCATCGCGTCTGCCACTGCGAGGTGGACGGCGCGCGATCCCAAGCTAAAAATTCCACGATTTAAACTACTGCGTCCCAAGAAGACTGCTTCTTCGGCGGTTAACGGAAAGGAGTAGGGAGCCGAAATAAACTCGGGGCCCACATAGGCAATACGCGAGGCTCTCCAGGAATGCGGTTTCGCTTCCACGTCCAAACCATAATATAAAATCGACTGCGACTGGCCGTGAGGTCGCGGCGCCGGCAGTATGCCCGCCACTCTCTTTAACAGCGTCGACTTTCCGCTGCCATTTGGACCCAGAAGCGCTAAAATCTCGCCTGTCTTAAGCTCGAACGAAACGTCCTTTAAAACAGAGGTATCTCGATAGCAATGATTTAGCTTTCTAACCCGAAGCCGTTGGGGTGACTGACTCATCGTACCTGTTCCTGCATCGGTAGGTTTCGCTTAAATAAGATCAGCCAGAATGCGGGCACTCCGATGAGAGCCGTAACTACCCCTACGGGCAACTCGTTTGGACGTGCGACCACCCGGGCCACCATATCAGCAACGATCATTACCGTTGCGCCTACAATCGCAGCTAGCGGCAAAAGGGCAAGATGAAGCGAGCCCACCCAGCGGCGACACCAATGTGGAACGAGCAGTCCCACAAATCCAATCATTCCTGCCCCACTGACACACACACCGATCACCAGCGAGGTCAGTAGAATCAGGCCCCTTCGCGCCGCGGGAACATCAATGCCCAATGATGCCGCCCCCTCTTCTCCAGTAAGCAACGCATCCAGTTCACGCCAACGAAGGATAATCAAAAAAGTGAGTCCTAAGTTAAGTACGAGTGCCAAGACGGCCCCGTGAATTCGCGCTCGCGAGAAATCTCCCCAGAGCCAACTCATTACGCTTTGAAGCCCGTTGGTATCCGAAAGCGCTAACCATACGGTAACCAAGCTGGTTCCGAAGAACCCCAAAAGTACGCCCATTAATAAAAGGCTTACATTTCCAAAGCTCGGCCTTAAGGCAAAGAAATACAGCACACCGGCAAAGACCAACGCACCTAAGAAGGCTGGCGGAGCCAGGCCCCACACCAAGCCCCACGAACCCAAGGAAATTCCGATCACCGAACCTAATGCCGCACCCGATGAAATTCCCAACGTGTAAGGCTCACACAGCGGATTGGCAAAGAGGGCCTGAAGTGCTGCGCCTGCTACGGCCAAGCCCATTCCCACTGCTCCTGCAAGCACCGCACGGGGCAAGCGCAGTTGAACGATCTCGTTCCACGTAAGATTCGACACCGCTCCTAACCGAAGTGCTAACGCAAATGAAACGCCGCAAGCGATCAACGCCAGCGCATAAATCTTTCTTCGACTAACGATCGCCATAGATCAGCCTCTCCAGCTGAATCATTCCATCGATGAGTCTCGCAGATGGCCGTAAAAGTCCGTCCGCCTGCACTACCCTCACCTTGTCGTATTCAACAGCTGTTAACTTAGAAAACCGCTTCCAACGAGTGGCCATTTTATCGAAGGTGGAACGATCGCGCCCCAGCGCCAACACCAAAATTACATCGGGATTCTTCTTCAATACGTCTTCGAGTGAGGGTTTTGGATAATGAGCAATGGAATCACTATAAACATGAGTGGCCCCTAATTCCTCTAAGGCTGCGCCCAGAAATGTGCCAGATCCCACGACTACCAGCGGATCATCTCCCAACTGAAGAACTACTTTAGGATGTTGCCCCTCTCGAAGCCTACGCCGCGCGCGTAACGCTCTCAAGCCAGCTTCAAATTCTGATACCCTCTTCTCGGCCGCTAAACTCTTCCCGAGTGCAGCACCGACCCATCGAATCGACTGAATCACCTGCGCAAAATCGCCCGTATCAACCACAACAACTGAAATACCTAACTCTCGAAGACGAAGGACTTGCTCACGGGGATTCCCGTCACGAGTAGCTAGAACCAGATCAGGCTTAAGGGTTACTACCTTCTCTAAGTTAAAGTGATTATAGGATCCCACCGACGTCACACGCTCAAGAGCGCTGGGCGTATCTGTGTATTCACTCACGCCAACGATGCGATGAATCTCTGCGCCCAGTAAGTCGGCTGCAAGTTCTCCCAACGAGGGTGCAAGCGTAACGATTCTCTGGGGCGAATCAACAATTTGAACACGCGACTGCGTGGCGTCGATCACTTCGTGACTTGCCCGGGCTGAATCGGAGTGAACACCCCACAGCAACCCTAGAAGAATGACCGCCACTCGTTTTTTACCTTCCAAAAAGCGTAGTACTACAAGAAGACCAAGCAGAAGGGCTGCCGAGATCGCCTGACTGGTAGACAAAAACCCACCCCAGTAAAAACCTCGAATGTCGTCGCCTCTAAAGAACTCAGTGCCAATTCGAATCGCCGCATATCCGGCAAGATACAAAAGAGCGATCTCTCCGTCATAGCGTTTACTTCGACGCCTGAGCATCAAAACGGAGAAAAGTCCGAAGAGAAGCAGACTCTCATAAATCTGAACCGGATGAGTCATTACACCCCTCAACTCAACCGCCCAAGGCAGCGAAGTCGGAAATCCGTAACAGCAACCTGCAGCCAAACATCCAATTCGACCTAACGCATGAGCAACAGCAAGACTGGGGGCTAGAATATCAAACACCGGCCCAGCCGGCACCTGATAGTGGCGTAAATAGATCCAAGCAAACGGGCCTGCCAGCAACAGTCCACCGTAGAAAACAAATCCACCTTCCCAAATACGAACGATCGCTCCCGGATCCTCAGCAAAGGCTCTCCATTGAGTCAGTACAAAGAGAGTGCGCGCGCCTATAAACCCAATGAGGAGCACCCAGAACACAAGATCTAGAATTCTCTCTACATCCAGACGATCGCGAATCGCTAATCGCGAAACGATGAGCACTGCCGACAGAAAGCCCAGCGCTACAAAAAATCCATAACTATAAAGAGGCACGGGCCCGATTTTTAGCAACAGTGGAAACATGAATTATGAAGGGGTGGACTCCCCGTTTAGGGGAGAGTTAGGCTGAGTCATCAAGTCCCACATTAATACGGCCACGCCGATACAAATGGCGGAGTCGGCTATATTGAAGGCCGGAAAATGGTACTCATAGCGCCAATGAAAATCGAGAAAGTCGACCACGTACTTTAATGTAACTCGATCGATCAAATTTCCGATAGCTCCACCAATGACCAAAGAAAGCGCTGCACTTAACTTAATGTCTTTCTCGGGAAGCTTCTTAAAAATCAATGCAATGGAGATCAAGGCGACCAGAGGAACGATTACAAAAAACGGAATTCGAAATACCGGGTTCGCTTGCGCCAGAATGCCGAATGCAGCTCCGGTATTACGAATGTAAGTGAGGCTAAAAAAATTAGCCACAATCGACACACTCTCTCCGTAACGAAACCGCTCAACCACCCACCACTTCGTGAGCTGATCTAAAATCACGACGCTTGAGGAAATTAGAACTAACAATAGATATTTTCTTTGAAGTTTCATAATGCCCAATTTCGTTACCAGTTGGACCCCAACAGCACAATGCCAGCGGCCAGTTTCAATGCCAACTTTGTATCCTTAACTTCGACGTTCGCGAAGTCGCTCGGATTCATAGCTAAAATTTCAATTACTTTGCCTAACGGGTAGCTTCCAGCAATTTCTCTCACTCGATCCGCATGCTCTGTTACCACAAAAAGGTCGTAGTCACTATCGGTTCTCGCCCGCCCAGAGGCCCGACTTCCAAAAAGGATACAACGAGACGCGTGGGGCTCAAGCAACTTAATTAAACTCTCTAAATCACAAATGGCGACGAGTCGTTTCAGCAGATAAACCACCGAAGTGTCGTCGTGAAGACGAACCGCCCGCTGATTATCTACAAAGTCGACGAAGCCCATTTCGTTCAGTTGATTTAGAATCTTCAACAACCCCTCTTGTCCACCCAATCCACGAA
>CANJNU010000101.1 GCA_947475645.1 Bacteriovoracaceae bacterium
AATTGAGACCTTCGACTCTCCGAGAGGCCGTGGGAGAAGTACGACTTGCGGATGGGAAGATGGGTCTCGGCGTTCGGGCAAAAATGAGTGTTGAAAGTTTGGAGGCTTATGAGTCGCAGGTGATTTCGGGTGCATCGACTATGCGAGTGCGTGATCTCGCGAGCCTGCAAGAAACTTCAGAACACTTACTTTCCTCAGCTCGAGTGAGTGGCGTTGAAGCCGTATTTCTAGATCTCTATCAGAGAGATCGGGCTGATCCTTTTAGTATGGAATCGCAGGTCAAGAAAGTTTTAAAGGAACTCGAAAATCATCCCCAGTGGCGTGGAAAATTTGAGGTGGCATGGGTTCTGAATCGAGTCGAATTACTGGAAGGGGCATTGAATGATGTGAAGAGCTCCCTCTGGCAATCGATTCTCATTACGTTCGGTGTGATTCTTTTATTTCTACGAGTTTGGGGGCGTTCTGCGTTGATTAGTATCACGATCCCACTCACGTTGATGCTGACTGTGGGCTTACTTGCTTTGGGGGGTTATACACTGAATGTGATGAGTCTTTCTGGACTTATTTTGGGAATTGGCATGGTAGTGGATAATGTCATTCTGATCGTGGATCGCACGATTGAACTGCGGCAGGGGGGATCGCCCTTTCCACGTGCTATCGCAGGCGCGGTTGCTCAGTCATCCCCTGCGTTGACTATGGCCACTCTTACGAATGGTATTATTTTTCTGCCGGTTGCGTTTTCAGATTCGGAGGATAATTTTGTAACGCTTCTAAAATCATTTCAGGCACCTATTTTAGCAACACTGATTGCGAGTCTCATTCTTGCGGTATTTGTACTTCCAGCTCTTCTTCGGCCCTTCGCTTCGATGTTTGGCACCCATGAGAATGAACGAGTGTCTCTTCGGGCGGTCAATGGATTTGAGTTTATATTTAAACACCGAAAACTTACTGCTGCTCTTGCTTTTTGTTTTATATTATTTGTGGGCGAACGAATTGGGAAACTGAATCAAACTGACCTCGAATCTCCTAATGATCCCTGGGCCACGGTGCAAGTCTATTTCGGAGATGAAGTGCCCATAGAAGAGCGACGTGGCGAGTTTGATAGAATCGAACGAGAAATTTTAAAGGTCGCGCATCAGAAGTGGGCGATCAAGACCATTGCCTCAAGTTTCAGTCCCACGCAAGAAGTGGGGTCATTGCAACTTTATCCGCTGACTGACGGAGATCCGGAAGAGGCAACATTATCGCTTCAGCGAGTGGTGCGAAATTGGGCGTCTGATTTTTCAGTCAAAGCGGGAGTGCGAGTTCAGGTAGGAGACGAGACTCTAGGGGGCTTTACGAAAACCGGAGCGAGTGAGTTTTTTAAATTTGAAGGCCCGAAAAGCCAGGAACTCGATACCCAGTTAGCGACTCTCCAAGAGACACTCAAGAAAATTCCTGGAGTGCATCAGGTGTTAAATGAGAGGGAAGTATTTGGACAGCGGACGATGTTCTTTGTACCTCATGAGCTCCAACTCCATAAAATGGGACTTTCGTTTGAGGATATTGCTCGACAGGTAGGAGCTTCAAATGCTCGTTTCGAGGTGGGTCCTTTTCTTCATCATGGAAAAAGGTTGGGAATTAAGATCAATATCAAGCCTTCATTAAGAGAGGAAGACTGGGGTCTGTCGGAATTCAGAAATCTTCAAGTACGTTCGCAACAAGCAAAATGGATTTCATTGGGTGCCTTGGGTTATTTTCAAGAGAACCGAGAAACCATCGTCCTTAATCGAAAGGTGGGATTATCTAAAACTCATCTTAAAGTGGAGTTTGAAAAAGCGAAGGCCTCACCGGAAACGGAAAAAGCCAGTCTCGAAGTGAATCGCAAAATAGCGAACTATGAATTTCAACCTGGATACCAAGTTGAAAAATCAGAATTGAATGAGAAACTAGAAAAAATGCAGAAAAATATGATTTTCATGATCATGCTCTCTTCTGTTTTGATCTACCTTTTGATTGGAGCCTCGTTTGAATCCGTATTATTGCCGTTGATCGTATTATTCGCAATTCCTTCAGCGATTTTAAGCGGGGTGTTTGGACTCTGGATGACTGGAAAAGATTTTGATGTGATGGCGCGACTGAGTTTAGTAATTTTGGTTGGAATTGGCGTTAATAATGCGATTTTACTGCTCGATTTAGTAGAAGAGCTTCGAGGGCAAGGGTATTCATTGAGAGATTCCGTGGTGCAGGCCTGTGCTCGCAGGTGGCGTGCAGTATTGATGACTACCACGATTCAAGTGTTGGGAGTGCTTCCAGTCGCACTAGGAAATTCAAAAATTATGGGGATTCCGTACTCCAGTTTAGGGGTGACGGTCATGAGTGGAATGATTTTTTCGACCGCTTCCACTTTTTTAACATTACCGTTTCTCTATGAATTATTTTCGACTAATCGAGCTTCGGACGTTCAGCGGGATCGAGTAAAAGAAGCGTATGCACCTGAGCAGGAAGCAGGCTTTGGCCTGCTTGAATAAGAATACGGGCTGCAAGAAGGTATTTAGCCTTGAGTCGATTTACAAGCGCATTTCGAGAGCCAGAAAGTCGCTCCCTAGATGTTTGAGCTTGGAGCAACGTAATTCGACCTAATTGATACATAGATAGTGTGTATTCCATTTGAAGTTCAGCTTGAGTGACCACGTTTTCTGCCCGTGTGACATTTTTTTCTAAAATCTCATAACGTTCAAGTTGAGTTTGAACTTCATAATTCACTAATCTTCTTTTCCGATCATACTCGAGCTGTTCGATTTGGTAGTTTTTCTTCGAGTTCCATATATTTCTTGGCGTATTCAACCAGTCCCAGATTGTCCATGAAAAATTAAGGGTGGCGGTAGAAGTGGGACTTCCCGTTTTTGGAAGGTCACTTGCCTCAGAATTGAATAGGCCAGAATAATTTCGATCATGGGCAATTTTGAAACTCACTAGAGGAAAGTAGCTGAGTCTTGTTTGTTCGTATTCTTGAAGTGAGCGACTAAGTTTTAACTCGGTCACGCGAAGATCTGGGGAAGTATTCCCCAATCGACCTTCAAGCCGTTTTAGTTTGGGCCGAAGTTCTTCAAATTTTTCCATAAAATAGGGGGGGGTCTTTAAAAAATCGGTGCGAATAAAAGGCTGAAATTCTGAGGTATTGAGGAGAACTGAAAAATTTCGTTCAGCGCCAGTAATGGAATTTTCAAGTTCAAATAAGTCATTCTCAAAGTTTTGAACTTGAATCTCGGTATCCATGACATCGAGTTTAGTCTTCGCTCCCAGGCGGGCAAGTTCTCTTGCTTCGGTGAAAAATAGGAGCGAATTTTTTAGAGATTCTTGTAGAGTGGACCTCTGAATATAGAACACTTCAAGACCCATAAATTGGTCGATGAGTTCAAGTAGATAGTTTTGGAGTTCAAGATCAGACTGAATTTTTTGAGTCTTCCAGTCCAATTCAGCCAGAGTGACTTCTCGAATGTTTTTGTACCCGTCCCAGAGGGTCCAATCAGCCGCGAGCCCCATTGATTGTGCGGTACTATAGGCAGTGGATTGCGTAAAAACTTTTCCGGCGGTAGCAGAGAACGAGGGCAGAAGATTGGTCCAAGGATTGAGTCGAGTGTTCGCTGCTTTTTCTCGGGTCAGAGTTTGAAGTTTTGGAGTATAGCCACGAGGAATGGAGGCTTCAATGAGCTGTTCGAGAGGAGTAGATGGTGTGAGGGCAGAGGTGGCATGATTCGAAATTAGAATCGTGATTCCAGCAATAACTAAGCAACGAGAATAATGAGTGTAGCGAAATTGAATGTGGGATCTTTCTAGCATTTATTGGGTCTCTCTTGGATAATACTCGGGGGTACACTCGAATGCCAACATTGATTCGCTTAGCAACTACGACGGAAGAAATTAACGATGTATTGAGTGTTCGCCGTCATGCCCTTCAAGCAAAACGAGGGATGGTCGATCCCTTTGATCTTTACCCAGAGACAGTCAACTTAGTGGCATACCGTGATGGTAAGCCAGTGGGAGTGGCGCGGTTTGTGCTTTTTCGTGAAGACCATTCGTCACCGGAGCATGTATATGATTTTAGTTTTGATTTTAGGGATGCGAATAGACAGTTGCCAGAACCTACCTATTTGCTGGATTGGTTTGTAATTTTACCTGGGCTCTCAACCGAGGCAGCACGAATATTAACTCGCCGCTTGTTCGAGTATGGCGTTTTATTGTTGGCTCGGCGGCAGGCAAAATCTTTGATGGGGCTTTTTCCAGCAGATCGATTGGCCGAGGGCAAAAATGATTTAGAGAGTTTTAACATTCACCGAATCAGTGAGGGAGTTCAAGGGGAGGGGAATCAAAGAAAAATGATCCCATTTACTCTTTCTCTCCAAGACTATTATTTGAAATGGGTTGCTCAAATTAGGGATCGGGAAATTCTTCGATTTCAAGATGTATTTTTTGTAACGCTCTATGAGCCTGGTGAGATCATGTTTTATCAAGGGGATAAAGGTTCTACTGCATTTTTATTGCAAGAGGGCGTCGTTGAAGTTGTATTGCAAAAGGAAAATGAAATTATCCCTATAGCGGAGCTCTCTGAAAGCCAGTTAGTTGGGGAAATCGCCATGATTACTCAAGAAGTGCGAACGGCATCATTGATTGCTAAGACGACGGTGAGTTGTATTACCATTGAACGACAATCGTTTTTGCAGACGCTCGAAAGATCTCCCCACCTTTCAATGGATATTTTTAAGATTTTCTCGAAACGAATTTCTGAAGCGAATCGAAGAATTGTTCAAGGGCATGCTTAGTTAATGTGATTTTCTAACTGAGGAGTGTATGTGAGTCAGATTAAATTTAAGATTTTAGTTTGGGCTGGAGATGATCACCTCAGTCAGGAGGTCGCTCGAAATATTCGAAGACATTTTGTGGATCTCCCCATGGAGATGACCTTTGAAAGTCTTCTCAGAAGAGTGGTCTCCGAGTACAAGGCGATGCTTCCAGATCTTTTGGTATTGGCCGTGGGATCTCAGAACGCGGATGTGCCGGATTTGCTCTTGCAGCTTCAAGCGATTTCAGGTGGTGCGAAGGTGATTTATCTGGGAACGCAGGAGTTGGGATCCGAGTTTGATGAAGTGGATCGAATTGAACTTCCTCTC
>CANJNU010000102.1 GCA_947475645.1 Bacteriovoracaceae bacterium
AATTATGAGATGGTGATCCAATACTCCGAGGATTCTTATCTCTTTGTTTATAATTATGGCTCAGTCGTATTTTTTAATGTGTCCGACGAGCTTCAGGAGAAAGAATTAGGTTCTATTCAGGAATACCGGGTTCCAACAGAGCATGCCCGGGCCACTGATCTGTTTCTTTTGGAAGTTCAAGAGGGTGTAGCAAGTAAAGTTTACTTCGACCGCGTGGTGGTTGAATCACTCTCGTACAGTTTAGTGAAGATCGCTTGCATGCTTCTCGCGGAGAGCACGGCCCTTGAGTATTATGAGGTTCTGATTCAAAATCTTTTAGAGAAGACGAATGTGTTCTCTAAAAAGTTACAGAAACAAGGTCGGATGCTCGAGAGCACCGAAGATCTCATTAAATTTATCGGAATGTGTCTCGACACTAAGCAAGAGATCATTTCGAATCTCTACATTGTCGATTCTCCCGACGAGACCTGGGAGAATGTTGAGCTCGATAAGTTGCATCAAGAGTTTAAGATCATGCTCGAGGTAAATACCCGTTACCGCGCACTCGAGTATAAAATTAAAATTATTCAAGAGAGTGTAGAAGTGATTGTCGATCTCTCTAAATCCAAAAGAGCAACCACACTTGAAGTGGTAATTATTCTCCTCATTGCCTCCGAACTACTCATTTCTATTTTCCGAAGTAATCATTAAGTTCAAATCGTCATAGGGCTGACGACAAGAGTGAAGGCATACGTAAGTCTCGTGTTTAGAAAGACAAATGCCTTGCAAAAGCCGAGGCTTGTCTTTAGCTTTAAGAGACTAGCTTTATCGCAGTAAACTTTTTTCCGTTGAATTCACAGGTGATTTTCATGACGAAAGCCGATCTGATTAATATCATCGCTGAGAAAGCGCATTTGCAGCACAAACAAGCCGAGATGGCCGTTAATCTCGTATTCGATATGATGTCGGATGCTCTTAAGCAAGACGACCGTATCGAGATTCGTGGATTCGGTTCCTTTGTGAATCGAAGCTACGGCAGCTATCAAGGCAGAAATCCAAAAACTGGCCAAGTGGTGCAAGTGCCTCCGAAGCGTGTTCCTTTCTTTAAAGTGGGAAAAGAGCTTAAAGAGATGGTCGATACGATGTCTGTTAAGGATGGTCCGGCAAAAGGGGAGACCTAGTCACATGATGGGAGAGCTCTCTCGTTTTTCGAAAGCTATTCTGGTTTCTGTGTTGTTGATCTCGCCTCCATCTTGGTCTGCGATGCGGGCCATGGCTCTGGGGGTTTCAGTTCCTCAAGTCATGGGCGCATCTTGGCAAGATTTCTCAGCGGGTATGGGTGCAAAACTCGAAACCTGGTCAGATCTGCCTGATTTATCTAAGGGCATCGATCTTCATCTACAGGCCGATTATCAGCAGTATTCTATTCGTAATACTGATTACGGTCATTTCAGTGTAACCAGTGCCATGCTCGGCCTTCAGTTAAAAGGGTCTGCCGAGCCTGCTCGGTACTCAGTGTTTATGGGAATTGATCTGGGTGCAGCCTATGAGTTGCTTTGGTTAAAAGCGGCTTCCAGTGGCAATTATACGGGCTCATTTGCTTTCTTATCACAGCTTACGCCTGGGGTCGATGTGACCTTGTATCGGGGTATCGGTTTAGTTTTTGAGATGCCAGTTCGCCTCCTTGTACAAAAAAGCACGTTGGCTACTTGGGAGAGTTCATTTTCATTGCGGTGGTCGTTATGATAAATCGTATTGCGTTATTGCTCGTAGGTATGGTTACCCTGGGTGGTTGCGGAAATATGGCCGATCCGATTGCCGCACTCGGAGATCCCACGGCTCGTACAACCGACTCACTCGGGCTTCCCTATAATCCGTCGAGTATCTCACTATCCAGTTGGGCTCCTTATAACGGTGCAAGCGGCGCTAATTTTGGATTTAGCTTCAATTTGGGTGGCGTTTTGTATCAGGCCCTTGCCCCCGCCGCTGGCGTGATTGCAAATGTGGATACTTCAGGAGTGAGGATTATTCATAACGTGCATCTAACGAGTTTAGTTGCGGGCACAGGGCTGGTGGTAACTGCTCGCGCAGGTGATGCTGTTGTTGCAGGTGGTTTTTTGGGTAACTTTACAGCGGGTACGCCGCTCTATTTTACAGTTTATTATGATGGCGTGCCCATCTGTCCTTATTCTTTTATGACTTCAGCAGCGCGCGCATATCTCACTCCAGCCGCTACGCTTGCTAATCTTGCTGCCTGCTCGAACTAGGCTTTTCTCATCGTACTTAGTTGGAATTGTGTAAAAAAGTCATCGCAATTCCTGCGCTGCCCAAGAGAATGCGAAGCCAGATGTATTGGCTTACTCCATTCTTCTTAATCTGTTTCATTAAGGTTCCTATTGCAAGCAGGCTCGCGCCGAGCGCCACTGCAAACGCAGTTCCCAGCGTCAACCAGCTGGTATCCGCGATCGGAAACTCACCCGCAAGTGGAAAGCCGTGGAGTTGGAAGCGGGCTGTTGCCATCAGAATCGGAAGACTTGCAAACATTGAATATTTTGCTGTGGCTTCGCGCGAATAGTTTCTAAACAGTCCGCCTGTTATCGTTGCAGCGGATCTGCCGCAACCTGGAATAAAAAGTGCGAGTTGCGACACTCCAATGGCAAGAGAGTCGATAATATTCCAGTCGTACATGTTCTTGTTTTTTCGGCTGAGATGATCGGCCATTCCAAGCATAATTCCGAATGCAATCAGAGTAATTGAGATCACGAGTGGGCTGAAGTCGAGGTGTCCTTCGATTTCCTCGTAAAAGTTAAACCAAACCAGCGCAACAGGGGTGGTGGTGAGAATGAGAAAAAAAGGCATTCTTTCATCCATGGTCATCGGTTTTTTGCGTTCCAAGAAAACCTGAATAAAACAGGAAGTCATGCTGAGCCAGTCGTGAATAAAGTAGAGCGCGATCGACAGTGCTACGGCTGCCGTCATGACGCCTTGAAGAGCAAGGGGGGGGCGAGGCCAACCGGTAGCTTGGGCTGCGAGAGTTTGAACGGCGGCACTTCCAAGTGGAAGAATCTCGGAGAGGGCGTGAAGGGCGGAATACAGGATGCCTTGAAAAGTGGTCATTGAAATTTCGCCTGCCTAGGGTAAGGGGATGCTTCTTGAGTTGAGGTGTCAGAAAATTGTTAAACAGAATTGATTCCGAGTCGATGTATTTTTTTACATTCCGTTTGATTTCATCCGGCTGGAGGTTAAGATAAGAGTATGTTTCCCATCAATACAAAAATTCTGATCGTTGATGATTTCAAAACCCAGCGCTTGAACATCGAGAAAAAGCTCAGAACACTCGGATTTACGGGCGAAATCATAGATGTGCCGAGTGCACAGCAGGCCTTATTGAAGTTAAATCAGGCAAAAGCGGAAGGTACAGCGTTTCAGCTGGTCATTGCTGACATCAATATGCCCGACATCACGGGCTTGGATCTCTTGAAAGAGGTTCGTGCGTCGGCAGAATTGAAAGAAACCCCTCTTTTGATGGTCACTGCAGAGAGTGACCCCGGTATTCTCTCAGAGAGCGTGAACTTGGGTGTCAGTCAGGTTCTCATGAAGCCGTTTACGATCGATGAGCTTCGCGATAAGATGAAGGCCGTTTGGGATAAGCATCACGTAGCCTGATTGGATACTCGTCCGGCATCGAGTTAGTGCGAAAGATAGTCGTTTCTAATGCTTGATTCAAAAAGTGGATACTTTGACGGATCAACGTAGTCGCGCTTGAGGTTGTTATCGAGATAGCGCGCTCCTCCTTCGAGTTCGAGCCATGCGTGACGGCCCAGCTTCCTGCCGTCGCGTGTCATTAGGGTTGCCGAGATCATCTTTGACTCAATTCCATATTCACCGAGCAGCAGGTGACCCAGCATACTTAGCTCCCTGCAAACGGCGCCCCGTTCCTTGAGAATGGTTCCGAGATCAATTTTCCCGCCTTCTTTTTGTGTAAGCTGATTTCTTAGGGTCCCATAGATTTCAGGAGTTCTCTTAGCTTTATCCTCGAATAGCGGAACGACTTCCTCAAGCCACGTTTTATAAATCAGTTGCCGCTTTTGGGGGTCTTTTAAGATAGTGGGATCGCCGGGAACGAGGCCTGTTCGGCTCTGAAGCACAGAGAGTGCTCGATTCACTTGTTCCCGAAGGATGGGTGAGTCAGGATCAATGACGACTTGGTCTCCTGACTTAGCTGTGTAAACGTGTTTTTGCTTAAGCCGAGTGATAGGGGATTGCAGTGAGAAGTCCTCTATAGGAACCTCGCGAACCTGGCTTCGGCCGTTTTCAAAGTATTCAATCATCACCGGTTTTCCAGGTTCGTGCCATTTTACGACAGCAGGAACTCGTTTACCGCTTGGGTTAATCCAGCTCACGGTTGTGCCTTCGGCCCATCCTACGCTGCGGCGACTGATCATCTTTGTCGCGTCGCCCTTGCCTGCGATATGAAAGCCCACTTTAATTTGATCATTTGGAAATATCTCTAGAATCTTTCCGACCGAGCTTGATCCATCGCTTCGTTTCACTCGAACGGGATCATTCATTTCCAATCCCACAAGAGGAGGTTTGCCATGAACAGGGAGATAGTCGAGGTCGACGTGTGCAAAGCCTGATTTAATAGGCATGTTTGTAAAGGCATCTCCCGAGGGAGTCCTTTTAACGAAGGATTCGATCGATTCGATAATCTCCTTAAATCCTTCGGTTTGTGGAGCGGCTTCTTCTATTTCGTGAGTGGCTGCTCCTTCAGTAGAGCGAATTATTCTTAATTCGGCGAGAATAGTCTCTGATTCAGCTAGGCTTTTTGCCCCTCCTTTAACGCGGGCTATCAGAGCAAAAAGACGCTTCATTCGAAGCGAAACGAAAGACAATCCTTTCCCCACTGCCGGTGCGAGGGCCGGAGCGGCGCCCTCGAGTGCGAGATCTAAAAAAATACTTTGTATCGACTCATGGATCTCTTTCTGAATTCTCTGAAACTCATCGCTTTTGCAAACATCTGGGGTCAAACCTGCGCAATTTATAGAAAGTGCAGCTAGTTTAATGTCTTGTTTAATGATCGATGTTTTCATCAGAATTCCAGAGCCTGTGCATGCCAGGCTCATCGGAATCGCAGCGGCTGGAACGAACA
>CANJNU010000103.1 GCA_947475645.1 Bacteriovoracaceae bacterium
AACGCAAGTTTAGTGGTAGGACGAGTCTAAAATGAAAAAAGCCAAAGCGGCGCTTCACAAAATTTTCATTGCATCTGACCACGCCGGACTTGAATTAAAACAAGCCTTGCAACTGAAGTTAGGCGACCTGCCGTGGGAAGACTTAGGGCCCTACACCGATGATCGAGTCGATTATCCCGACTACGCGGCTGCGCTGTCCAAGAAAGTACTGAGCGGATCGAAGCGAGGTCGCGCGATGGGCGTACTGATTTGCGGTAGTGGAATTGGTATGAGCATCTCGGCCAATAAAGTAAGAGGCATTCGCGCAGCATTGGTTGAGAATCCAGTGGCAGCACGGCTTTCGCGCGAACACAACGATGCCAATGTTCTGTGCTTAGGAGCACGCTTTTTGGCGCATGACTACGCTGCTGAAATTGTCGATAGCTGGGTAAGTAGCCTATTTACCGAAGACGCACGCCATCGTTCGCGCATTCAAAAAATTCACCTCATCGAGAAGAATCCCACAAAGAAACGGTAATTTTATGTCGAAACACGCTCACTTAAATTTTCTCGGCAATTTATCGGTTACCGACCCTTCCCTATTTTCAGCAATTGAGAACGAGAACCGCCGCGAGGAAGACGGACTTGAGCTGATTGCTTCAGAAAATTACGTTAGCCGTGCTGTTTTGGAGGCGCAAGGATCAACCCTGACCAACAAATACGCCGAAGGCTATCCCGGTAAACGTTACTACGGGGGCTGCGAATTCGTTGATGTGGTTGAAGCACTTGCCATTGAGCGGGCATGCAAGATTTTCGGTGCCGAAGCAGCCAATGTACAGCCTCACTCGGGATCGCAAGCGAACATGGCCGTTTACCTTAGCCTCATGCAAGCGGGCGACAAAATGGTAGGCATGAGCTTATCGCACGGCGGCCACCTAACACACGGATCGCCTGTGAACTTTAGCGGAAAACTATTTCAGGTTTCGAGTTACGGACTTCATCCCGACACCCATCGCCTTGATTACAACTTAGTGCGCGAGATTGTAAAAAAGGATCAGCCCAAGGTTTTGGTAGCCGGCGCAAGCGCCTACGCGCGCGTAATCGATTTTGAGATTTTAGGACAAATTGCGCGCGAAAACGGAGCCCAACTGGTGGTCGACATGGCTCATATTGCTGGCCTTGTCGCTGCAGGCCTTCACCCCAACCCCGTTCCCCACTCTTCTTACGTTACCACCACCACACACAAAACCTTGCGAGGTCCTCGCGGCGGCCTAATTTTAGCCGGAGCTCAAGGCACCGGTACTGCCGCCGACCGAATGAAAATTGCCAATTCGAACATTTTTCCTGGCATTCAAGGCGGGCCATTAATGCATGTAATTGCAGCCAAAGCGGTGGCTTTTGGCGAGGCCCTGACCCCCGAGTTTGTGCTGTACCAAAAGCAAATCGTGGCCAATGCGAAGTCTCTAGCCGAAGGCCTTATGGAATTGGGCTTTCGCCTCGTTACAGACGGAACCGATAACCACCTGATGCTGGTTGACCTGACCCAAACCCTTCAGGGCAACATTTCAGGAAAAGACGCCGAAGGTTGGCTTGATCAAGCGGGAATTACAGTGAACAAGAATACCATTCCTAACGAGAAGCGTAGCCCGTTCGTGACCAGCGGTATTCGAATTGGCGTGCCCGCAATTACTACCCGAGGCATGGGATCATCGGAGATGAAGCAAATTGCCCAATGGATCTACAGCACCTTAGCCGCCCAAGGGGATACAGCGAAGATCTTAGGTATTCGTCAACAAGTTCAAGACCTTTGTCGCTCGTTTCCGTTGTATCACTGAGAAAAAGGTACCCGGCACCTTTTTGATGCTGCGTCATAAAAGTCTTGAAGCGTTGGGTCAAATCGGTTAGACCCTGCCTTGCTGTGAAATGCCCTTTTTGCTCAGACCTCGATACGAAAGTGATCGACTCCCGACTTAACCAGTTGGGTGACCTGATTCGTCGCCGCCGCTCCTGCCCCAAGTGCGAGGGCCGGTTCACGACCTACGAGCGCGTAGAAGAAGTCATGCCCGTGGTGATCAAAAAAGACGGTCGACGCGAAACGTTCGAGCGCGCTAAAATCATCGATGGAATTCAGAAGTCCTGCGAAAAACGCTCTATTCCGATTCAGAAAATTGAAGAACTTGTACGCGGAATTGAAAGAAAAATTCAGAGCTACGGTTTAAAAGAGCTTCCCACAAAAACAGTGGGCCAGATGGTCATGTCTGAGCTGCTCAATCTCGATAAAGTTGCCTATATTCGGTTTGCCTCGGTTTACCGCGAATTTCGCGATGTGGAAGAATTCGTAGCCGAACTTCAAATTCCCCAAGCCGACGCCTCACAGGATCAAGACAGCCTTACCTTCACTTTCACTGAGGGAGCCAAAAAAGAATTATGAAAACCACACGCCACCAGGCCCGCGAAGTAGCACTCCAAATCTTATATCGTTGCGACGGTGAAGCTGCCGATTCGACTCAGACGATCAACGACCTCACTCGTCACTTTGATCACTTTCATGTTCCCAACGAAATTCGTGAATTCACAGCACAACTGGTTGCCGGAACCCTTCGCGAAATCAAGGAACTGGATAGCTTACTCGAGAAGCACGCATCGAACTGGAAACTTCCCCGCATGAGTTACGTCGATAGAAATTTACTGCGCATGTCGATTTATGAGTTAAAGGCATTTCCAGATACGCCCGTATCCGTAGTTATTGACGAAGCCATCGAGCTAGCTAAGCAATTTGGCACGCAGGAAAGCCCCAGTTTTGTGAACGGCATTTTAGACGCCGTAAAAGTCTCAGTTCGATCGAAATAACCGTCATTTTTTCGCCAGAATACTGACAATTGAATTTTCGCTCGACTGAGTTAGACTCAATAGAGCCATGATTCAATACGAGTCGCCACATTCACAATCAAACGACCTCTCGACGGCGGAATCACTCTTCGCCGGAACAGTGTCGGGCCTTATTGCCGCAGTAACGACCGACGAAAGACCCATGCGTGGACTTTTGGGTCTTCTCGATTGGCGCTTCGAAGGACAGATTTCAAAGCTTCTTCAAAAAAAGTTTATTACAGGAACAGTGGGTGAATGCATCTACGTGCCTGTTACTCGCGCCGAAAAAACTTATCACCTCATTTTACTGGGCGTGGGCTCGCGCAAAGCACCCAGTCAGCCACTCTCGCTTGAATCTCTCGCCACGTTTTCTCAGAATCTAAAAACACTCGGCGTTCGATCGTTAGGTATTTCCCGAAAGGATTTTGGGGAATTATTTCAACAACTGCAGTCAGTATTGCCTGCAGAAAACCAGGATGGTGAAGTATGCATTCTCCCGTAATACCGGAAAAAAACAAAAATCAAACTCCTCCAGAAGTTCGCCTCATCTCAGTACTCTCTCGTCACCTTCTTTCTGCATCTGATGAGTATAGCGAAATCGAAGAATGGGAAGCCGAAATGCAAAGCGACGCCAGCCGCTGCATCTCGTCTTTAGACGCAATTGTGCGAAGAACATTTCCTATTACTGCACTCGAAACACCCGTCAAGAATATGACCCCCAGCGAACAAGCAAAACCTTATCGCGCACCCAGTCCGATTCAGTATGCGTCTGATAGAAAGGAATATCAGAGCGCCTTGAACAATCCAGAGACCCTTCAAGCTCTCCTGAACCTGAAAAACTCAGACAAATTGAGAAGTAAATCGTCAGTTGGAGATTCTGATCACTTTAAAACTTTGAATCCGCCAGCAGTTGAGGCTAAACTTAAGTCTACAACTGCAACCAAAAGAACTTTGATGAGCAGAATCTTCAGATCCCGCGAGGAGCTCCCTTGAATCAAGCATGGAAGAATATTGCAGACCTGTTGCCGTCGAACTTTGAAGAGCGCTGGAGTTTTTGCCAAAACAGCGACACGACGCACCTTCTTAAATTGGTGCTCTTAAGAGAATTCTACAAAGAAACCGCAGCAAAGCGCGCCAACTGTGTCGCGGCCGGAATTACGAAGACGGCTGACCTACTTGGAAAAGTAGAGGATACACTGAGAACTCACATCTACTCGATGGAGTTCTCAGACAGCCTAGACGAGATTTTAAGCGGTCCCGCGAACGCAAACAACGTTGGCTCAAGCCCCGACCTGCCCGCATCGCTAACAGCAGCGATTGGCGTAGGCAAGCTGGATGGAGCCAATCGCGATTGGGACCGTATTATTGCACACCAGGCCTCAATGGAAGGTTGGGTTTTTGGAGCCTTAACCTTTACAGTAGCTACCGACGACCTCGACTCATGGGAGAGCCGCTTACATAAGTCGGCTTGGCCAACCGGGTGCCTGCTGTTCTCTGAAAAGGCCGAGCAAGCCATTGCTCCGGGCTTTTGGTGTGGCCGCTGGTACCTTTGCTATGACTCTCGCTTTCCAAGTCCAGATTCTTGGTGGAAAGAGATTCGCAACTGGCCCGGTAGCGCAATTAATCCAGAAGATGAAATTGACTGGAAGGTTCTGTTCCCACCTGATCAAGTCTGAGCTATTCTAATCGGGTGAGACTGGTCGATCTTCTCGTCCGCATTTTGGAAGCCCACGCACAAACTCTCAATCGGCTTGCCGCCTTGTTTGATGAGGATATTCTCGTTTACATGCTTGAAGAGAGCGGTGATGAACTGATTGAGAAGGTTGTTCCCTATTCAGTCGATTCCAGTCGTTTTGAAGTAGGTAGAAGACACGGCTTCTCGTCTCCTCATGCCGAACTTTCTGGGGCCGTGACCGACTTTCACCTCAGTGCGCGCTTGGAATTTTATCTCTGGGCCTATCCATTTTACCGAAACTTGGTAGAGAGCGAGGTCGACTTAGACGCCCTTATTCCTCTTCACCATGAATCACTGGGGCAAGAACTGGTCGACGAAGCCAGCCAACAGGCTGCCAGATGGATTAAGCTCCTTCCTATCGCCGACGAATTTCGCCCGCGCGCTGAACAAGTGTCACACGTGGCATGGCTACGCTTCCGCACGGAAGCGCTCAAAAAAATTGGAAAACGCTCGCTCGGTCCCGTTTACTAAAGATCGATCCAGCTCGCTCCGGTGGCCGAATTCACTCTC
>CANJNU010000104.1 GCA_947475645.1 Bacteriovoracaceae bacterium
GAGGCAGGCCCACGTCCGATAGGTAGACCGGATTAGGAAACCACCCTGCGTATCTTGGCTTTTCGCGTGATTCTGGAATGACTTCAAACTTTCTCATTAGCTTTAAGAAATCGACTCCCCCTGAAAAGATGAAGTTTTTATAGAGGCGGCCTTCATCTAGTCCCCAACCGAAACTAAAGATCCAAGGGTTCACTTCAACACCCCCCGAGAAATGGATTCTCGATGGAACATCGGCCAGACGAACTGTTTCTAAATATGTTCCCGCCATGAGCTTAAGCTCAAGCTCCTTGAAATCGGCAGCGGTGTAAGAAATGCCCAAGCGAGGCTGAAGCGTCCAATGTTCGCCAATTCGCCGTGTGGAATCACTGAGTAGAGCTGCATTCGGAGTCTCTCCTACCCATTGAATCTCAGAAGAGAATCGAAACACACGATTTGGAACCCAACCCAAACCCAGCGAAAGTCGGGCAGGTGAATAGGCAGACTGAAAAAAATCAGAAAAAGCGCCGTTTTTATCAGAAGGGTCCATCTGCAGATCCATCGAAGGAATGAAGCTTACTCCGGCTAACCAACGCTCGGGAAGCTGATAGAGGGCCCCTAATCCAAGGCCTATCGAGGTCGCTCCCCGAGAAGCGATCTCACTTCCGAGCTCGCTCACACTTTGGCGAGTTCGCGAAACAATTCCGGTAAGGCCTATGGAGAGCTGCTCAGAGAGAAAGAGGCGCGATACAGAAAATCGATATTCTTGAGTCGCCACAGCGAATTGGTAGGGCTTTCCGCCCATAAAATAAGTGCCCGACTCTGCCTGAGGCGACCAAACAGCATACCCAAAACCCCAAGGATAAAGGGCCCCTGTTGCTACGAAACTTTGAGCGACAGCCAACACATCGTAACTCTGCAGATGCCCATCACGAATAGCCGTACTCACCCATTGAAGTCCGGTCGAATCCAAAGTCATGGAGAGTCCAGCGGGATTCTGTACCGAGCCAATAAAGCTGTCGGCCAGTCCCACCATTGCGCCTGCCATTCCGACTGTTCGCAGATCCCCTCGTACGGTAGAGTCCCAAGCCGAATAACCCGCCCGAGCACGAGCAGGAAGCCAAGCTAAGCTTAAAACCAATCCGAAGAGCAGAAAATAAGAAGTCGAATTCCAGGTCCTAAGATTCGGAATCATCATCATCGTCATCCCCTTCGGATGATCGACTCTGAACTTCAGACAGGGGCTTGCCTTCGAGTGCCGCATTCACGTCAGCACGAAGGACTTGTGAAGGCCGGAAGGTCAAAACCCGGCGAGCACTGATTTCAATACTTTGTCCGGTTTGGGGATTGCGACCCACTCTGGAACGCTTTTCGCGCACCACAAAGTTTCCAAATCCTGAAATCTTAATTTTCTGGCCATTGGCCAACGTCTGTTTGATTTGGTCGAAAACCATTTCAACCAGGTCGGCAGCATCCTTCTTGGAAAAGCCAGCCTTCTCGTAAAGAGCCTCAACGATATCCGCTTTGGTCATTGCCACGATTCCCATTCCTCCTTGAAATAGAAATGCACCGAAAAAGAACAAATTCTAAAATTTCGGCAGAACTGATGCCTGTTCATCTATTGAAACAGATTCCTGAGTTTTTTCAATCAACTCCTCAATTCTACTCCGATTTCTTTTTTCCAGGCCGCCAAGATCCGTTCAGAAGCTTGATCAGCCTCGGCTTCTTGCAAACTACGGCTCTCATCATTGAAAACGACGCGCACGGCGATACTCGTCATTTCGGCTGCCACCTGACTTCCACGATAAACGTCAAAAACCTTAACGGTTCTTAGAAGTGGCTTACCCACCTTTTGCGCTACTTGAATGAGCTTATCGGCTGTTACATCTCTCTTCACAAGAAGCGCAAAATCGCGCTCAATCGACGGAAACTCGGGCCACTTCTTAAATGTTCTAGGCTGAGCAGCTGATTTTGAGAGCCCCATTAAGGTCTCCCAATCCAACTCAGCAATCCAAAGCGAAGAGCGCAGCTTCAATTCGCGGGCACGTGCCGGATGCAGTAAGCCCACGTATCCAGCCGAACTCTTGCCCGCCAAGATCTCGACGCTTTGCCCTGGATGGAACAATGAGGCGATAGACGTTTCGCTTCCAGTCGACTGATGCAACGGCATCAATCGAACTCCACGAATATCCAAATCAGCAATTAACCGCTCAACAATGGCTTTAACGTCGTAAAAGTCTACTTCACCCAGATCCGACTTCAAACCTGAGGCCATTCGTGGTCCTGAAAGTGCAAAAGCCAGCTTCCAGCGCTCCTCAGACCCTGTCTCACTGCCTGATTTCGACAGAAAAATGGGCCGAATCTCGAAGAGTCGAATCGACAAGGGGTCCGAACCAAAGTGATGATGCTGCTGATCGAGAGCATTCTTCATTAACCCTGGAAGTAACGAGGGAACTAAAGCTTCATGCTCTTCACTGAGTGGATTAGTTACTTGAAGCGCAGATTCTAATCCTAGCTGCCTCAGCCACTTCGAACTCGTAAATGCGAAATTCAAACTTTCCTGAAGCCCTAACGATACCATCGAATCTTTAGATCGATCGAGAAGCGCTAATCGCTTACGACTAGACGATCCAAAAGTGGGATCAGAGGAAAGCGTTGGCAAAGTTGCAGGAATTTGATCGTAGCCCAATGTGCGAGCCACCTCTTCAGCGTAGTCTTCGCGATTGCGTAAGTCACGTCGGTAACTCGGAGACCGAATTTCCCAATCCCCCGAAGAAGTGCGAGCTACTTCGCAGTCTAACGCCTTCAGAATCGATTCAATCTTCTCGACGGAAAGAAGAGTATCTGGAATTCCTAAGAAGCGCTTGAGATAATCGGAAGCGAAACTCACGGCAGGCATCGACTTTCTCGATTCGAGATACCCCGGCAAACTCACATGAGTGCACTCCCGCACCTCTCCTCCTGCAACTTGACGGATGAGCGTAACCAATCGAGACATCACCCACTGAACAGCAAGCGAGTCCACGCCCTTTTCAAAACGCTGGGATGCATCGGTTCTTCTCAGATGACGAGATGCCGCTTTTCTTACAAGCCCCGGATGAAACTCGGCTACTTCGAGCAACAACCGCGTGGTCGAATCTTGAACCTGGGTTCTTCCACCCCCCATCACACCCGCAAGACCCACAGTTGCTTGGCCGTCCTCAATTACAATCTCCGAGCCACCGAGTTCGATCGTTGCACCGTCGAGAAGCAACAAAGATTCGTTCGCACGAGCCATACGAACTCCAATCTTACCGCCCTGAATCTGACTTGCATCGTAAGCGTGGACAGGATGACCCAACTCCAACATCACCAAGTTCGTGGCATCAACCACATTGTTAATCGTGCGACTTCCGAGAGACTCCAAACGCTTGACCCACTCGACAGGCGAAGGACCAATTTTCACTCCTTCCAGTAAGCAAGCTGCAAACTGTGGCGCATTCTCGCCAGCACTTAACTTCACTTCGAAAGCCTTCTCGATCGCCGAGGAACTCCACTTTAATTCGGCCCCCAAAGGACGACAAACCGTTTTACCGATCGCTGCACCAACTTCGCGTGCGAGCCCCAGGTGACTCATACAATCTCCGCGATTCGCGGTAAGCTTCAAAACAAAAATCACATCATCCCGACCCAAAACCTCAGCAATCGGACGACCCACGACGGTATCCGCGGGGAGCTCGAAAATTCCTTCCGCCGTCTCGGCAACCTTCAGCTCCTCCAAAGAGCAAAGCATCCCAAAGGACTCCACCCCCCGAATCTTACCCACCCCAATCTTCATTCCGTTAGGAAGATTGGCTCCGACTTGAGCCAGAATTACCTTAATACCCGCACGCGCGTTTGTCGCACCACAGACGATCTGCAAAAGCTCAGCACCACCACAATCCACCTTGCAGAGACTCAATCGGTCAGATTGAGGGTGCGGCTCGCGATGAGCGATTAACGCGGTAACCACATTTTCTAGGCCGGCATCTTGCCGTTCAATCGCCTCAACTTCCAAACCTCGAGAGGTCAATAGATCGGCCAAGCCCTGAGGACCTCCTACGCCGGAAAGATCCACCATCTCAGAAAGCCACTTCCAAGAAATACGCATGATTTCCGCCTCTCGCTTGAATTAAATAGAAGGGGCTAGAACTGCCCCAAGAACCTTTGATCGCCCGAGAACATCAGACGCAGATCGGGAACTTCATGCAGCAACATGGCAATGCGCTCCACGCCCATCCCGAACGCAAATCCGGTCAATCCTGTTTCACGAGGATCACCATATCCCGCCATCTCGAGCAAGTGCGGATGCACCATACCCGCGCCTAGAATCTCAATCCACCCAGTGGATTTGCAAAGCCTACAGGCATCGCGAATCGCTGCGGGCTTGTTTCGGCACATAAAACAACTGACATCCACCTCGGCCCCCGGCTCAACAAAGGGAAAATAGCTAGGGCGAAGCCGAATCTGGGTGTCAGCACCGAAGATCTCTCGTGCAAAATACTGAAGGACACCTTTCAGATCGCTCATCTTCACACCTTGATCGACCCACAAACCTTCGACTTGGTGAAACATGGGTGAATGGGTTGCATCGCTATCAGCGCGAAATACAGCGCCAGGGCACAATACACGAACAGGCCACTTCTGAGAGCGCATGGAGCGCATCTGAACCGAAGAGGTGTGGGTTCGCAAAACCACCCCTGGGCCCATAAAAAAAGTATCCTGCATATCGCGGGCGGGGTGATCGGCTGGGATATTCACAGCATCAAAGTTCAGAAATTCAGTTTCTACTTCGGGACCCGTCGTCACATCAAAACCGATACGCGAGAACACCTCGATGATTTTACGGGTAGTCTGCGTGATCAGATGCAGAGAACCTCGGTGAGGTACTCGCGCCGGTATCGAAATATCGATTCGCTCGGAGCGAATCTTCTCGGCGATAGCCTGAGATTCGAGGATCGATCGACGTGCGCCAATCGACTCTTCAAGCTTACCCTTCCACTCGTTAGCAGCTGCCCCGATCTTAGGACGATCTTGAGGAGTTAACCCCCCCACGCCCTTCAGGACTTCGCTAAAACCACTCTTCTTGCC
>CANJNU010000105.1 GCA_947475645.1 Bacteriovoracaceae bacterium
AGAGGTTAAAACAATGTGCGAAACTTTTCTTGACGTTGTTGGCATAAATCTAACTCATCCAGTTCTGATCAGAAGAGACTGACCATTTGGTTGTAATCTTTTTCATTTGGCTCCACAGATTCAAACTTCCCATTCCTGTGATATCTCCCGAACCGAATTTCGAATCCTTCGTACCCCCAAAGGAGAACGGCTCGCGTGGCACGGGAACTCCAATGTTCACGCCCACCATGCCGGCCATAGCGCTTTCGGCCACTCTTTGAGCCACTGCACCGCTGGAAGTAAAGACCGAAGCCGCATTTCCGTAAGGACTGGCGCGCTCAATCTCGAGCGCTTCTGAAAGCGTCTTCACTCGAACCACGCTCATCACCGGACCAAAAAGTTCGTCGCATGCTGCCTCAGATCCGGGTTTCACGTGATCGATTACGGTGGGCCCCAACCAATAGCCCGCCTCAAAGCCTGTGGGAGCTTGGGTGTTTCGCCCGTCGAGCAGAATCTTTGCTCCGACTTGCGATGCCCGTTCAATCGCAGCGTTTAAGCGCGCAACCGATTGCTCTGAGATAATCGCACCCATGTCTTGGCCTAAGCGAATTTGAGAGGCTTTACGCACCACTTCTTCCAAAATCTTTTCGCCACGCTTGGCTTCGTCTTCGACCAAAATCAGAAGGCTTGCAGCCATGCAGCGCTGACCTGCACAACCCGTAAACGAATCTACGATTCCGCGACTTGCCATTTCTAAATCGGCGTCAGGCATGAGAATAATTGGGTTTTTAGCCCCTCCTAGCGCCAAAACTTTCTTTCCGGCAAGTGCCGCACGCCGATAGACCGAACGCGCAACAGCAGAGGATCCCACAAAGCCTACCGAAGCAACTCCGGGGTGATCTAAAATCGACTCAACTGTTGCCTGACCTCCCTGCACGATCGTCAGAATTCCTTTCGGAATTCCTGCCTCTTCGGCGGCCGTTGCAATTGCAAGCGATGTAAAGGGAGTTTTATCGGAAGGTTTCCAAACAAAAGCGTTTCCTAAAACAATCGCGATCGGAAGCATCCACATCGGAACCATCGCTGGAAAGTTAAAAGGAGTGATCGCAGCCACAACACCGAGTGGCTCACGGCGGTACTCGCAATTCACGCCGCGCGAAACTTCCATGCGACCGCCTTCTTGAAGATTTTGTAGGCTAAGCGCGAACTCAAGAACCTCGATGCCCTTCATCATGCCCGCTTTTCCTTCGGCTACCCTTTTGCCCGACTCGAGCGAAATGCATTTCGCAATCGTTTCGATGTCGCGCAACAGAATGTTACGAAATTGGTACATCACTTGAGAGCGCTCTTTTATCGGAATGAGCGCCCATTCGCGAGCGGCTTTTGTTGCAGCCTGCACAGCCCGGTCGACGTCGCCGGCATCGCTTTGATACACGCGCCCGAGAGACTGACCCGTATAAGGAGACCGGACGTCGTGAAACGTTCCTGATCCCGAGGTCCATTCGCCCCCCACCCAATTCATGCAATCAGTCGCGTTCTTCATCCCCTATGCGTAACAGATCCTCGTCATTACCAAAAGGGACTCCCTCCGTTTTGGTAGTCCCCATGCGTTATTAGTGGCGAGTAACTCTGCTTCGGCACCGATTGTGCAAAAGCCCCCTGCATGAAAATTCTATGGGCTATCGATCCATTCGCCAAAGACAAATCCTTTCAACGCTCCTCGGCATGGGCGGTGCGCTCGCTTGCGAAATCCCCTGATCAGACAGCCTGGGTAGAGCCTGTGTACTGTCGCGAAGTGGCTTCGCTCGATCCGGTTCTCGAACTCGCGCCCGATCTAAGTGCCGAGCTAACCGAAGAAACCCGAACCGCTGCCGACCAAGAAATGGGCGACATCACGCGGCGCATTCGAATTCCCGGCCTTCAACCCATGCAGGTATTGCTCATTCCCTCAGGAAATCTTCGCAGAACGGCCCAAACTTTGATCGACTACGCTAAGCGCGTCAAGGCCGACGTAATTGTCGTTTCAACTCGCGCACACAAAGGAGTTTCGCGCTGGATTATGGGAAGTTTTGCCGAGACTTTATTGCTTTATTCGGACGTTCCGTTGTTTATCGTTAACCCAAAGTGGGACCGGTCAGTCGACCTGAAGCACATTCTCTTTCCTACCGATTTTTCGGATGAATCACACAAAGCGTTTCAGCAAGTGATGCAATTCGCAAAGCCTCGCCGCAGCGAGATTACGATTTTTCATAAAGTGGGCTACGAACTGACACCAGGCTTAGACGTTGCCTTTAGCGCTTACGCGGCTTATCGCGAATACTACGAGCAAGACATTCTAGCGCGCGAAGAACAAGGCGAAGCTTGGGCGAACGAAGCGAGAAAGGCGGGTTTAAAAGCCAACGCGATTCTCGATACTCAACTGGGCGGCTCGGCTTCAGAGGCCATTTTGAAGATTACAAAGAAGCGCGATGGAATAATTGCAATGGCCGCTCAGAGTGGACCCGTTTCGGCCGCCCTGACTGGCAGCACAGCACGCCAAATCGTGCGTCTTGCCTCGCTTCCGCTTTGGATCATTCATCCCAACCCAAAAGTTGCGAGCCGCAAACAAGCGGGAAGAAAAGCAGCATGAAGCTCGCTATTGCCTCGGATCATCGCGGTTACGAGCTTAAAAAACATCTCATCGAGCATCTTGATAAGAGACAAAATTCGCTTTTACGGATGACCGACCTAGGTCCGCTCCTTCCCTTGCCCGTAGATTATCCAGATTTTGCCGAGAAATTGGGTAAATTCATTATTCAGGGTTTCGCCACTCGGGGCATTCTGATTTGCGGAAGCGGAGTGGGCGCTTCGATCGCGGCGAACAAAATTCCTGGAATTCGCGCAGCACTTTGTAACGACGTCTACTCGGCCCACCAAGGAGTTGAGGACGACGACATGAACGTACTCGTGCTGGGCTCGGGATCAGTCGGTCCCCTTCTGGCGCAAGATCTCGTTCATGCGTTTTTGCAAGCTCACTTCCAACACGAGGAACGCCATATGCGACGCCTTCGGAAAATCGCGCTCTTAGAAGAACGACTTACGCAACGCAGCGCCTAGAGGTCGTCCCCCACTTTTGGTAGCTCATACGCGTCATTGACTTTTAGGGGTTGCGTTGCGCACAGCGAGCGCATATCTCTTTTCGTCACTATGGCGATTAAAGAACTCACCCAAGAGCAGATTCGTACCTGGACCCTTGAGCAAAAAGACCGCTGGTGGTTAGAAAACGTTTATCGCGGCGATATGAAGCAGCTCACGCTGCGCTCGGCCCTTACAGGAATGATTCTGGGCGGAATTCTAAGCTGCACCAATCTTTATGTCGGAATTAAGACGGGATGGTCTTTGGGTGTAGGCATCACCTCAGTCGTTCTTTCGTTCGCCATGTTTAAGGCGCTCTCGAAGATCGGTCTTGGCGAAGAGATGACCGTTCTCGAAAATAACGCCATGCAGTCAGTCGCAACTAGCGCCGGATACATGTGCTCGCCACTCGTCAGTTCGATTCCCGCTTATATGTTGGTGACGGGAAAATCGATTCCTCTTTATCAAACCTTCTTCTGGACCGTTTCGCTCTCGATGTTGGGTGTTTTGTTCGCCTTCCCCCTCAAAAAGCGTTTTATCAACGATGAACAGCTTCCATTCCCCGAAGGCGCTGCAGCCGGAATTGTAATGGATAACCTTCACAGCGAAGGAGGTTCAGACGGAATGTTCAAGGCCAAACTTTTGGGAATCGGTGGTGCTGTAGCCGCGGCGATCGAATTCTTTCGCAACGAAACCGTCACCAAAGCGGCAGGACTGTGGAAGCTTCCCGATCACTTGGATGACTTCATCTACAAATTCTACACGCCAAAAATCTTGGGCACCCCTCTGAAGGACCTTACAATTCAAGTTGATTCGTCGATCACGATGGTGGCTGCCGGTGGTTTGATGAACATCAAAACGGGCTTCTCGCTCATGGTCGGTGCATTCATCAATTACTTTATCTTGGCACCCATCCTGATTCACGAGGGAGTAATTAAGGGCACAGGATTTAAGGCCATCACCATGTGGGCACTCTGGGGAGGTGTTGCGATGATGACCACATCTTCGCTGTACTCATTCCTTTCAAAACCCGAAATGATTTTTCGCGCACTGAAAGCACCTTTCCAAAAGAAGGGCGAAAAAACCGAAGACATTTTGAAAGATATTGAACTTCCTATGAGCGTATTTATGTGGGGTATTCCCATTATGAGCGCAATTGTGGTGTACTTGGGCCACGAGTTTTTTAACCTGGCCTACTGGGAAGGAATCCTCGCCATTCCCTTGATTGCTGTATTCACCCTCATTGCTGTGAATTCGACAGGCCTTACCTCGATCACTCCTGGAGGCGCGCTGGGAAAACTGACTCAGCTGACCTACTCGATCATTGCACCTGGAAATGTGCCGGTGAATATTGTGGCCGCAGGAATTAATGGCGAAGTAAGCCTGAATGCTTCAAACTTACTGATGGACATCAAACCCGGCTACATGCTGGGCGCCAAACCACGCCACCAAGCGATTGGCCACGTGCTCGGAATCTGGGCCGGAGCCCTTTGCTGTGTTCCTCTCTTTTACTTAATTTTTCACGGTGACTTGTCGTTACTGACGAGCGAAAAATTACCGATGCCGGGCGCAACCATTTGGAGAGCAGTGGCCGAGGTTCTTACTCAAGGCCTGAGCTTCTTACACCCCACTGCTCGCTGGGCAGCTTTGATCGGCGCAGCGTTGGGAATTGCGTTTGAAATGGCCAACACACGCATGAAGGGCCGTTTCATGCTATCCGGCGTGGGCGTGGGTCTCGCATTTGTTCTTCACTTCACCGACGCATTAGCGATGTCGATGGGCGCGTTCTTGTTCTGGTATTTTGAGAAAACGCTCACAAATAAAGAGAGTACTTCGTACAAAACGATGGTCGAAAATCGTGAAACTCTTTGCGCCGGAGCCATTGCCGGCGGTTCGCTGATCGGCATCATTCTGATCATCGTTGAGAGCTTGTAAGAAAGGTCGTCGCCCACATAGTGTTAAT
>CANJNU010000106.1 GCA_947475645.1 Bacteriovoracaceae bacterium
AAAACCATACCCTGACTTCGGAAGCGAAGCTTTTCGGACGAGCTACCCCCACTTCGCCCATGAACTTCGTCTTGAATAGGAATGATGATCTGTTGGTGGTCGGGTTGGTACTTCATGTATTCGGTGTCGAGTTCGAAACCGTCGCTCAACACAGCATGGACTTTACCGAAGAGCTCGAGGTCACGCTCGTTCATGAAATACTTCCCTTCGGACGCTTGGATGACCGTGATCTTCCCTAGGTCGTCGTAGAGATAGGCCGTAACGGCACGAGTGTGAACGATTTTCTCGGTTTGATAGAGGTAGGCCTTCTCGGCCAAGATCTTCCACATTCTGACTGTGCCCCGAGTCGAAAGGTATTGAAACTGATCGACCGTGTATTCGGGAATTCGATGGGTTGGAATATTTGCGGCGAGGGTTTGATCGTTATTATCGATTAAGGTCTCGGGATCAATCGACTTTCTTGGACCGGGCGAGGGTTGTTCGAGTCGGGCGGGAAAGAGAAAAAGAGTGAAGGAAAAAACGATCAGCCCCAAGATGAGCAAAAAGAGTGGCCTAAGTCGTCTTCTTATTCTGACGAAGCGAAGGGAAAGGGGGGAGTAATCAGAGGGCATGAGTCTCTACAGTACCGATCCAAGGAGTTGGAACAAGAGGAAAATCGTCTAGGATTTGGTTTCCTGTCGTTGTACGGTGCGGGGCATGGACATGCAGCAGTTCGAAGGAAGGAAAAAGGCGCACATTCAGTTAGCGCTCGACCCCGCCAATCAGGCCGGGGGGCGGGGTGGTTTAGATACCATTCATCTCGTTCATGAGGCGCTTCCTGATCTCGATTTAAATGAAGTACAATTGCAATCGCAAATTTTAAAGAGATTCTCAAAGACGCCCTACTTTGTGGCCGGAATAACGGCCGGGCACGCATTGGCTCCCCAGATTAATCGAACGCTGGCAGAAGCCTGCCAAGAGCGCGGTTGGGCCATGGGTGTGGGTTCGCAGCGGCGCGATCTTGAAGCGTTTCAGGCAGGTCTTGGCACTTCCTCTGTAGAGGTCGATCATTGGCGCTTACTTCGAAAAGATGTGCCCAGATTAGCGCTTTTTGCAAATATCGGAATTAGTCAGCTCGTTACGGCGTCTCTAGATGATCTGAAGAGGCTCGTTGATTCGGTCGAAGCCCAGGCGCTTGTAATACATGCAAACGCGTTGCAAGAGGCAATTCAGACTGAAGGAACTCCTCAGTTCAAGAATTCAACAGCAGCGCTTAAAAAAGTTTGTAGCGAATTGGGCGTGCCAGTGGTGTTGAAAGAAACCGGTTGCGGATTTTCTCATGCTACGCTTCGCCGTTTGCGCGATTTTGGATTGGCGGCGATCGATGTGAGCGGGATGGGCGGAACGCATTGGGGACGCATCGAAGGCGCACGGGCACATCCCGAAAGTATCTTTGCCATTACGTCGAGGACCTTTGCGAATTGGGGTGAACTGACGGTCGATGCCGTGCGCGCTGCTCGAAGTGAATTAAGTTCGAGCACTGAGATTTGGGCGTCGGGTGGTGTTCGTACCGGCTTAGATGCCGCTAAACTCATTGCGCTGGGCGCACATCAAGTTGGTTTTGCAAAGCCCGCTCTCGAAGCAGCCCTGGAGGGGCCAGAAGCTTTGCGCAAGTGGATGGAGGCTCGTGAGTATGAGCTGAAGGTGGCGCTCTTTTGTACGGGCACGAAGACACCGCAGGCGTTGCGCGAGAAAGAGGGAGTATGGACAACGGCAGCCGTTTGAATAAAGGATTTTATCGTCTTTCTCGCGAAGAACGCTTAGAGCGAGTGAAGGAATTGACGGGACTAAATGAACAAGAAATTCGATCATTGGCCGGCGAAGAAGTTCTTCCTGCTTCGATTGCGGATCATCTGATCGAAAATTTTATCGGATATTTTCAAATTCCCATGGGCGTGGTTACGCATTTTGTGGTGGATGGAAAAGAAATTCTACTTCCGTATGCAGTTGAAGAGACCTCCATTATCGCGGCTGCGAGTAGTGCCGCAAAATGGGTAAAAAATGAAGGTCAAATTCGCACGGAAATGCGTGGAAGTTTGATCATCGGCCAGATTCAAATTCCTTCGCTCAAAAATGCAACACAATCGATTGCCATTTTAAGTAAGAATCGAGAAGATCTGATTGATCGCGCGAATGCTTGTATTCCTGGCCTCGTTGCGCGGGGTGGAGGCGTGCGCGATCTCGTGATGCGTGAGATTGAACGCTCAGATCAGCAAGGAAAAATGCTGGTTCTTCATGTGCTGTGCGATCCTTGCGATGCGATGGGGGCAAATTTAATTAATCAGGTTTGCGAAACACTCAAGCCACACGTTGAATTGCTCACCGGCGAGAAGGTGGGGCTCTGTATTCTTTCGAATCTCGTCGACACTAAACTTGCCGTGGCAGAAGTGGTGATTCGAAATATTGATGCTGATTTAGGTCATGCCATTCAAGAGGCTTCGATTTTTGCAGAAAGTGACCCTTATCGTGCGGCCACTCACAATAAGGGTGTGATGAACGGAATTGATCCGATCTTGATCGCGACCGGCAATGATTGGCGCGCTGTTGAGGCGGGCGTTCACGCTTATGCCTGTCGTACGGGAAGATATCAGCCCGTGACTCGTTGGGTAATGCGTGGTGCTGATCTCGTTGGAACGATCGAGATTCCGCTTGCAGTGGGAACCGTGGGTGGCGTAACGCGTATTCATCCGACGGCACGCGTGGCGTTGAAAATGATGGGCATTGAGCACGCGGATGACTTGGCTCGTATCTGTGCAGCTTCTGGTTTAGTACAGAACTTAGGAGCCCTTCGTGCGTTGGTTACCGTAGGAATTGTGAAGGGACACATGCAACTTCACGCTTCGAATCTCGCAATCGCCGCAGGCGCAGAGGCGCACGAGGTTGAGCGAGTCAGAGAGCGTCTTGGAGAGATACTCAAGACTGAGCGCTCGATTAATCTTTCGCATGCTAAGCAGGTGCTTGAGGGGTTGCGTGGCCCTTAAGTTAACGAGATCCATCCCTGGAAAAGTATTTATATTAGGCGAATATGCAGTACTTTGGGATGCTCCAGCGGTTGTTGCAACGGTAGGGCCTCGTTTCCAGGTTGCAGCCTCGGGGAACGGCGAATGGGGCACGACTTTTCATCCTGAGAGTCCCGCAGGACTTCTTGCTGCCTCATTCATTCATCAGGGGCGTGAGCTTCCTGCGCTTCGATGGATCGACCCGCATCAGGCTGTGGGGGGATTAGGTGGATCAACAGCGCAATTTGCGCTCCTTTTCGCCGAAGTTTTTTCGCGAAGCAAAGGGCAAGTGTCTTCGGTAGAGGTGCGGCGGCAGTACCGTGAGATCTTAAAACAGTCGTCGGCAGGGGAACCCCTTCCTAGTGGAGTTGATTTGGTAGCGCAATGGGAGGGGGGAGTGGTTTACTTCGACCCTGCAAGTGAACAGGTTCTCTCGATCTGGGACAACTGGGATTGGTCCAATCTTCTCATTTTCTCAGCGGCCCATCAGGCAGGTCGTAAGGTTCTGACCCACGATCATTTAGCGGGTCTAGGGGCCCTCGTGGCCACGAAAGCGCGCCCGCAGTGGGTCGATGCATTAGCATTAGAGCTGTCACGTTGGCTGCAGGGTGAGCAGTCGCGGGGGTTAGCGATGCAGAATTCGGCTGAGATTCTGGCGTCTCAAAATTTGGAGCTTCGTGCTGCCTACGAAGACCGTATCGCGCTTTCGAAACTCGCCGGAGTAACGGGCGTGAAAGGCAGTGGTGCCCTCTTGGCAGATACAGTTTTAGTTGAGTTGAATGCAGATCGCGCAGATCGGGCTGAGATTATTGCCCGGGCAAGTGAACGCGGCTTAAGATTGATTGCTGACGGAATTTCTTACGAAGAGGGAATTCAATGACCCAAATTTTGGTCAAAGCACCTTCGAATATCGCTTGGGTGAAGTATATGGGTAAGCGGGATGCGAAGCTCAATCTTCCCGAAAATGCGAGTCTCTCGATGACGCTCGACTCGCTGTGTACGTGGGCCGACGTCCGGGTGCTCGAAAAGACGCCCGAAAGCGAGATTCGTTGGGTGGCTGAGCTTCCTCATGTGCCTCGTGAATTTCGGAATAATCTCAGGCTTCCTCAGCTTTCTGAGAGGGGAATTGGAAAAGTAATTGCGCATGTGGAGCGCACGTGGGCTGCTGCACCAGAGCTTCTGGAGCCTTATCAATCACGGTATGACTTTCAGTTCGTTCGTCCTGCAGGAATCGAGCTTCGTACGGCAAACACCTTTCCAGAAGCATCAGGAATTGCATCGAGTGCTTCGGCGTTTGCAGCGGTAACTTTGGCGGCCGTTTCTGCTGCTGTTGATAAAATTGCGCATTTTAAACAGGCGTGGAAGAACGAATCTGAACTTCGAAAAAGTTTTGCTTCGATTTCGAGGCAAGGTTCGGGAAGCTCGTGTCGATCATTGGATGGTCCGTTTGTACGTTGGGAGAATGATTGCGTTGAATCGGTTGTCTCAGAGTTAGGAGAACTGGTCCATTTTGTGATTGTGGTGAGTAGTGAGGCAAAGGCGATTTCTTCGTCTGAAGCTCATTTAAAGGTTCGATCTTCGCCCTTATGGAATGGACGACCTGAGCGCGCGAACCGTCGCGTTGTTGAGCTGCGTGCTGCTTTGATGTCAGGGAATTGGAATGCGGCGGTGAGTTTGGCGTGGGCAGACGCTTGGGAGATGCATAGTTTATTTCACACTTCAGTCGAGCCCTTTACGTACTGGAGACCTGGTTCGGTAGAGGCGTTGAATTGGTTTGCCGAAAACTGGATGAATCGCGAAGGTGCAGATTTACCGCTGGTTACGCTGGATGCAGGACCAAATGTGCATATTACAGTTCGGAAAGAGTTTTCGGAGAGCTGGAAGCAAAAATTAGAAGAGAAATTTGGCCGAGCCCAAATTCTTTGCGATCGAATGGGAGCGGGTGCCGAAATTATCGAGGTAGGTGCATG
>CANJNU010000107.1 GCA_947475645.1 Bacteriovoracaceae bacterium
ATTCTCCCTGCTTCTCTTGTGGTTAGGTGAGCGGGCACTTCGTCCACTGGGTGAGCTTACTCAGTTGGCTCGTTCGATTACCGCTCGAGGCCTTAGAAAAGAGGATAAGGCCACTTTTCCAGTCATTTCTCTTAATCGAGACGATGAAGTGAGTCAGCTAGCCCGCGAATTTCATCGCATGGCCACTTCGCTTTTGGAACGCGAGCGCATCGTACTTTCGCAGAAGAAGAAGCTCGAAGAGAGTAACGGGCTTCTTCGTGAGATGGGCGAACTCAATGAGAGTATCTTAAAAAGTATCGACTCGGTGTTGCTCGTATCCGATCCCAACGGATGCATCACCCAGTGTAATCCTCGTGCAGCCCAGTGGTTAGGAAGTTCTGTTGATGGAGTATTGGGGTCTGAAGTGTGGAAATTTGAGAAACTCAAACCGTTTTTTCCTCAGGGAATTAGCGTTGAGCTATCGAAGGAGAGTCGCAGACTTTCACCTCGTGAGCTGACTGTGGATGAGAATCGAGTTTGGGGGGGGTATCAAATGCCGTTGAGACGCAAGGAAGGGGTGGGCGGATTTATTCTCGTTCTTCAGGACCTGACCGAAGAGTTTCGTCTGCAAGAGCGTCTTCATACGGCAGAGAACTTGGCCGCCATCGGTCGAATGTCGGCGCAGGTGGCGCACGAGGTGCGAAACCCACTGCACTCGATTGGTTTGGAAGCCGAGATGGCGCAAGAGCTGGCTTCACACGTAGGAAACCCGCAATTAAAAATTTCGATTCAAACGATCTTGAATTCGGTCGATCGTCTCGACAAGATCACAGAGAATTATCTCAGGCTTTCCCGCCTTTCAGCAGGCAAGAAGCGAACCCTAGATTTGGGAGAGATTTTAGAGCAGGTCTTAGCTACCTATGCCTCTGAGTGCCAGGCCCAAGGAGTAAGAATTGATTGGACACGAAAAACTGAGGGCGAGCTTTTAATTCACTGCGATCCAGACTTACTCGAACAAGCCTTGGGTAACTTAGTGCGTAACTCGCTTCAGGCGCTTCAAGAAGCGCATACGAACGAGCCGACTTTGAAGTTTACCCTAGAATCTTTAAAGAATGGACGAGTGAATTTACGAATCGAGGATAATGGTCCGGGTATTCCAGCTTCCGTGCGAGATCGACTCTTTACACCATTCTTTACGACAAAAGCTCAAGGAACAGGGTTAGGGTTGTCATTCGTCAAACAGGTGGTTGAAGAGAATGGCGGAAATATTGAGTTACTCGATGAACGAAATCGCATTGGAGCTTGTTTTGAAATTTGGACCCCCGAGGTGATGCAATGATTGAAGCAAATGCGGTGAGAGTTCTATTGGTTGACGACGATCTAAGCTCCCTGACCTCGACTCAAAGAATGTTAGAGTTCGCAGGATATGAAGTGGTCACCGCGAAAGACGGCCAAAGTGGACTGGAAGCGTTTCGTTCTTCTTCCTTTTCCGTGGTGGTGTCGGATGTAAGAATGCCAAATATGGGTGGTCTAGAATTCCTCAAGGCCCTTACATTCTGCGGTGACGGCGTGCCTGTAATTCTGATGACGGCCTTTGGAAGTGTAGAGGATGCTGTTTGGTCGATGAAGTTGGGAGCTGTTGATTTTATTACGAAGCCTTTTAAAAGGCAGGTGCTTTTGGATGCGGTACTTACGGCGCTTAAGCGGACGCGGGCTCGTTCATTAGTCCAACCAGCCGATGCACCGGCGTCGGGGCTGGGACGACTTTTTGGGAATGCTCAGAAGTGGAACGAACTGAAGCTTGTAATTACACAGGTTGCAAAATCACAAGCCGCCATTTTGATTCAGGGCGAAAGCGGAAGCGGAAAAGAACTTGTTGCGAGGGCTGTGCACGAGCTGAGTTCAAGAAGTACCCAAAAATGGATCGCCCTCAATTGTGCAGCTTTGCCTGATAATCTAATGGAATCCGAGCTATTCGGCTTCGAAAAGGGAGCCTTTACGGGTGCAGTCGCAGCGAAGGAAGGTTTATTCGAGGCGGCAAATGGTGGCACCCTGCTTCTTGATGAGGTGGGAGATATGCCTCTTACTCTTCAAGCAAAACTACTGAGAGTTCTTCAGGAAGGTGAAGTAACTCGAATTGGATCAACTCGCTCTAAGAAAGTAGATGTACGAGTTATCGCAGCGTCTCATCACGATCTACGGGAAAGAGTGAAGCTCGGAGCCTTCCGAGAAGATCTATTGTACCGATTAGAAGTGATCGCTCTTCGGGTGCCGCCGCTCCGCGAGAGACGCGAAGACGTGCGTGGACTTTCCTTTCACTTTTTACGTTTGTTCTCACTTCGCCATGCGAAAGCAATCGACTCGATCACAGAAGAGACACTTCAAATTCTCGAGTCGCACTCTTGGCCCGGAAATGTGCGTGAGCTTTCGAATGTCATTGAGCGGGCTGTAGTTCTTTGCTTGAGCGCTGAGATTTCTGTCGTTGATTTGCCTGACCATATCGGAGGCGGTGAGGAGACTGTTACTGTCGGCAAGAACTCAATCTCCGTTCAAGTGGGAACATCCTTACGTGAGGTCGAAGACCTACTGATTCGGAAAACCCTCGAGGCAACCGATGGTGATAAGAATATGACCGCGCGCTTGCTCGGAATCAACTCTCGCACGATCTATCGCAGACTTGGCGAAAAAACACCTAGTTAGAGTTGCTCGAGCTTACTTAGAAGAGGTCGTTGCAGTGCTGCGCTCTCGGTCGTAATTCGAACCAGACTGTGATAGTGTTCTTCGAAGTTCGAACGGGCTACCAGACGGTTTACTAGATTTTGAAAGCGCGGATCTCCCTGTTTGAGGTCCATAAGAAGATGGTAGAGACGAGAAGCAAGTATCTGGGCTGAGTAGCGAGCACCGAGGAGCGGTGCCGTTGCCTTGAGGGAAGCCGATTTGGGGATCTCCAAGCGGAGTTTACGCATGCGAAGAAGTTCGAGTGCCCACTCTCGCGACACTTGTTCTTGAAAATGGATTTTCTTTGGTTTCTTTTTAAGGACTCGAAGTCGCTTTTGATGATCCATGGGAAGGTCGCATTTTCTGCGAGGATTAACAACGAGACTACCTAAGTGTCCAAATGATTGAAGCAAGATCCATTGATAGAAACTCTCGCTTCCCCCAGAAAAAAAATCATCGATTCGGGTGCGTTGAAAGTAAAGATGCTGAGCAGCAAGTTCGGCGATAGCGTTAGATGATGGGGTGGCAATATAAGCCACTTGAACGCGGGGTAGGTAGAATCGTTGGTTACTCTCAATCCAAGAGTGGATCATGCGAAGCTGATGAGCAGAAAGCGCGTCTCCCAGGGTATCGGTAAAGTCGGCCTCATCCACGCCGTGTACAGTCAGAGAGTCGAAGGAAGGTCGAGGAAGTTCAAGAAAGTCAGCAATGAGTTCGCCATATTTACTCATTAAAGTGAGTGAATCGTTAGGAACAGATGAATCGTCGTCATCGTCCGATGATTCGTGAGCGAGGCCAGAATTATTGAGTAAGTGGCCATCAGCGCACTCGATCATGGACTGTAGTTGTGACCAAGGGGTTCCAGAGAACACGCAGAAAATATTTTTTTTAAATCGCAATACTTGTGCTTGTAGTTCTCGCTCGGATTGAGCGAGTTTCCAATAAAGCTGATCCACATTTTGATGAACGGAGAGAGCCCTCAGTGGTTTTCCCAAAAAAGCTTTTGAGATGCGACTGAGATGGCGCGGAAGGTGCTGTTGTCCAACATGGTATCCACCATAGAGAACGAATACGCGGAGTGGGTTTTTATTTTCGTGAAAGTAATCAGATATAATCCCTGCGGCCCACTGGTCGCGGGCATGCAAGTCGCGAATACTTCGACCTATCGGAAGTAACGGTTTGGGACGATTCAGGGCAAGAACTTTAACCGAGTGCTGGCGTGCCCATTCGAGAAGTGGCGCGTAATTTCGCCACGGAAATCCCCAGTCTTCGCGGTAGCGAATGGTTTGTAAAAAGGTCTCTAAATCCATCTTTCCACTTTGATAGAGGTCGAGTTCACTCTGAAATTGTGAGGGAATAAATTCGAGGCCCAGTGCCCAATGTTCTCCAGGTAAAACTGCTTCTCGAAGAAGCCTGAGTGCGGTTCGTTGGCTCTGCGCGAAGGCGTGGTGATCGGCCAAAAGGGTAACATCAGTGTCTCGAATCGCACGAATAAGTTCACTTTTGGTGGAGATCTGGTGGCGCCCCTGAAAATCACGCGAACAGGCGCGCTCATAAGCGCGGATAGCGGGAACCGCGGGGCCGAAAATGGCCTGAGCCTCACGCTCAAGAGTGCGATGAATCTTTTTTTGCAGCTCGATCAATCGAGTGTGAGCTGAGTTCTTTTTCACAGTTCAAGTCCACTCCACCCAGCAGTGATGGGGCTCTTTATGAGTACGAGTTTGAATTCCGGGATCGAGAAATCGTGAGTAACCCTCTTGCCAATTCATCCAAATGCTACAGAGCGTGTCGGCATGGATTAAATCGGGCAGAGCAATTCCGGGCCAGAGGGATGGATTATCGAATACGCGGTGGGGACAATTGAGTAAAGAAAAGGATACGTTCAGCGGCTGTCCGCGGCGAAGTAGTAGATTAGAAATTCCCTCTTTTCCACAAAATTGACTACTACCCAAGGCAGATAAAACTTTACGAAGATCGCGAGGAATCGCTGTGGAGAATGGGGTTTTCCATCGACGCTCAGACGCGAGACTTCCTGCAAGTTGAGCTGCTTCGATGAGAGAGTCATTCAATCGATGAGCTTTGCAGAACGCAAGCTGATCGGTGAGTGTGCGAAGTTCATAGCGAAAGAGAACCTCAGCAGGGGTCGTGTCGTCATCCAGTGCGGATAGCTTCGAAGGATATTGCCAAGTGGACGCGCCGATTTCCAAGGATAGAGCATGAAAGTCGCGCTGATTTTCGAAGTGCTTGCGGTCTTCCGGAGTGATTTGGCGCAGGTGCCAGGGGCGATGAACTTCCATGTC
>CANJNU010000108.1 GCA_947475645.1 Bacteriovoracaceae bacterium
GAGACTTTTCCCGCAGAGGGGAACGAAAACTCGGGTGGGGCTGAGTCCGGCAAAGTGAGCAATAAGATTGGGCTCGACCTCGGTTTGCTGCCAGCGTGTTTCGCTTCGTTGCCATCGGCCCAGCCAATAATCAGGTTTCATTCATTCAATGTAGGAGATCTGTGTCAAAGCAGCGAGACTTATTTGACGGCATTTTACTGACGAAATGTACGCTATTTAAAGCGTTTTTACGCGTTATCGCTCCGCATAAATGTTGATTAAATTGCTCAGGTTTTAAGATAGGAGTTACGACAAGTGGTTAGTGGGGGTAATCTATGGGTTTAAGAATTGCTACGAATATTCAGTCGTTGTCGGCACAGAGAAATTTATCAATCAACTCGGATGCACAGAAGGGTTCGCTTGAGAAATTGGCTTCGGGCTCACGAATTGTAAGGGCTGCCGACGATGCCGCAGGATTAGCCATTTCTGAAAAGATGCGGGCTACGATTCGTACTCTAGCCCAGAACGTGCGAAATACGAATGACGGAATTTCGCTGATTCAGACTGCCGAGGGTGGTATGAATGAAATTTCAAATATTCTGGTTCGCTTTCGAGAGCTCTCGGTGCAGGCGGCTTCCGATACGATCTCTGATGTCGATCGTGAGTTCATGAATAAAGAGTTCTCACAACTCCATCAAGAAATTAACCGAATCGCCAGTGCTACCGAGTTTAATGGAAAGAAGATTCTGAATGGAGATGCGAAGGTCATCGAGCTTCAGTTGGGTCAGAATAACGACATATCTCAAGATCGGCTTCAACTTGATTTTCGCAGTTCAAACGTCTCTTCGAGTGCGCTTGGATTAGATGGCATCGATGTGAAGTCTAAGGGGCAAGCGCAAGAGAACCTGGCCAGAATTGACGATGCTATTAAAGGTTTAAGTGGCAATCGCGCAGATCTGGGAGCCCTCCAAAATCGGCTCAAGTCAATTAGTGCGAGCCTTCAAATTTATAACGAGAATCTATCTACGGCAAAAAGTCGAATTAAGGACGTAGACCTAGCTACTGAAACCTCAGAGATGGCGAAGAACAATATTTTGTCTCAAGCAACAATCTCGGTGCTCAGTCAGGCCAATCAAAATCCGAATGTTGCTTTAAAGCTTTTAGGTTAGAGTGGCGTGCCGATAAGGGGTCCCTTTTTCTAGTTCGCTCTCCACCTGTATCGTGCCGTGGTGCGCCTCCACGATGTGGCGTGTAATAAAGAGACCCAGACCCAGGCCTCGATATTTTGTAACGGGGGCTGCGCGTTCGAAACGCTTGAAGATTTTAATTTGATCCTCTTTTGTGACGCCGATTCCGTGGTCACGTACTGACAGCACGGCGCGATCGCCGGATACTTGACATCGTATCTCGATCGGCTTACCAGCGCCGTATTTCATGGCATTGGTCATCAGATTAACGAGCACCTGTTCTAAACGCATCGGGTCCCAGTTTCCGATAACGCGAGGCTGCAGTTGAAGTCTGAGTTCACATCCCGATGCAGCGAGTTCCTGTTTATAACGTTGCATCACTTCCTCGGTCAGTATCGAAAGATTAGTGATTATTAAACGCAGATTAAGTGTGCCAGTACTCATTCGAGAAACATCCAGTAACTCATTCACTAACTGTCCAAACTGATCCAGTTGTCGAAGTGAATTCTCTATCAGCTGAGAAAATCGGATTTTCTCACTAAAATCGATATTTTTGAGTAGCTTCGGAATGAGTTGAAACTGAAGTTTTAGTGCAGTGAGCGGTGTTTTTAATTCATGAGCCGCCACCGCAATAAAGTCGTCGCGAAGTTGAATGCCCTTCTCGGCTTCGTCGCGGGCTACTTTTGCTATAAAGAGCTGATTGTGCGTCTCTTCATTGCGTTTCTTCTCAGTTATATCCTCAGAGATTCCAAGTAAGTATTCAGGAACTCCTTCTGAGTTAAGAATAGGAATTTTTTTGGTGTGCAGAATCCTTAGCCCGCGGGCCTTCGTAAGTAGGGGTTCTTCAGGAATATCCATGAGCCTTTGGCTTTTGAGGATGGCTCGATCGTCCTCATTGAAAGAGTAGAGCGTGTCGACGTTAACCTCGACTGAGAAAGTCGACCCGGTCTTGTGGACGCCCTTTATTCGACGCCTTCCCGGTGGCTTTGTTGATTTGGGTAATGAGTGCCTGTTTGTTGATCGCTACTATGGCGTTGTTACTGCCTCTGGATTGATAGAACCGTGCCGGAGCGGGGGCTGTCATGCGAGCTCACTTGATCCGCACCAACGGGTAACGACCTGAGTGAGATCGTCCAGGTTGATTGGCTTTTTGATTACTCCATCGGTACGTTGTATCATTTGAGCGTGATTGGAGATCGCAGTAACTACGACTACGGGTATAGTGCAAAGTGCTGGATCTCGCCGCAAGATCTCAAAAAACTCAATGCCGTTCATCTCCGGCATCATTAAATCGAGAAGGATCAGTCCCGGGAGTGGCACGCTCTTGAGCAACTCAAGCGCGATTCGGCCGTTTGCCGCTGTAATAACGGGGTATCCGTCGAGCTCAATTGCATAACGAAGGGTGTCGCGAATGCCGTCGTCGTCTTCGACGACCATCACTGCGGGTGGCTTTGAGGGTAAGACAACGGGTATCACATGAAAAGTGAATGCAAGATCGGGTGATGTCGCTAGGGGCTACTGCTGGGCGTGGGTGATGCTGATTCGTTTTTTTTGTTTAATTTTTTTTGCTTTTCATAGCTTTGATCAATCTTGACCATCAGCTGAGAGACAGGGTGAGTCGAACTTGAGATCGGCCTTGGAGCTTGCGTCACGCGGCCTGGAAACTGAGCATCAGGATCGTCGAACGATTCTAGGTTTGGCCCCTCCAGAAGAAATAGGGTGGAGACCAGAGCTAAAGCAATTCCAGCGCCTTTCTTTGGAAAAAACTGTCCTCGTAAAGGCCAGGTGAGCCAGTAAAATGTTCCCAGTCCAGAGAGGTAAATGACGATGTGTTGCAGCCATAATAGCCCGTTGGGTACTTCGAAACTTTGGCTTGGCTTAAATTGTAGATCCACGAAGCGGTCTTCAATCACATCGTCTAAAGCAAAATAGAGCAGTATTGCGATCACGGGATAGGCGCGTAATATCTTCTTCGTATACTGATTTTGTTCGATGTCATTGAGGGCTTGGAAGAATTGATCAAAACTTCGTTTCTCTTCGACTTGCCCTCGGTAAGAAACTTGCGTGCGTTCGTGGGCGCGATAGGGGGATGCGACAACTTTAATGTCGCCCAGGTAAAAGGTGAGTTCTTGGGTGAGCTGAATCAATTGTGCGCGCTTACCATCGACCGAGACCCCGTTGGTGCTTTTTCGGTCTTTAAGAATGACTTGGCGCTGAGTGTTGACTTCGATGATCGCATGTTTGGACGAGACGCTGGGATGCGCGATGATGAGATCGTTCTCGGGGCTTCGCCCAATGGTAAACGGTACGGTAGTAACCTGCACTTCGCGATAACCGGATGTTTCCGATTCGAAAATTCGGAGAGTAATCATTTTTTTCTCTCCAAAGATTCAATGATCTCACTGATCGCTTTTTTACTGTTGTCGAGCGTGAATCCCGAAAGGGTTCCATAGATATGAATGGGGTGAGTTTCTTTCTCGATCGTGGTGACTTTGAACGAGAAGTTGATCAGATTCTTTGTTCTTTTGTAAGATGAGATACAAAAGTTGGCCTTCATCTGAACGTTTTTAGAGTTCACTATGACTGAGCCCGAACAACTGGGAGAAGAGAGAGTTCCATCGATTGCTTTTGTTTCGGCTCTGATTTGAGTCATTCCGCTACGGTGAAGCGTATTGAGCTTTTCGTTCGTAAAACTTTTTGGATTGATAGAAGCCTCAGTGTAGCTGATCCGAATGTTGGATGTCAGTATTTGATCATTGTAATGGACAGGATTTGGGTTGGTGCAGCTTTCGACCACAGTGGTGAAGTTTTCATCGTTCTTATCGATATCGCGCCAGCATTTGAGTTCCGCCGGTGGTCCTAGCAAAGTCCAATAGTTCAGTTCCAATTTCTTAGATTGCGGCGCAAGCCAGCTGGCGATGATTTGATTTTGTGCTTCGCTCAGTTGCACATGGATGGTGGCCTTCCAATGGTTGGAGTCTGATTGCGTAGCGAAGCCATTCAGGGCTGATTTCTGGTGCAAAGCCTGTAAGTAACTTGCAGGAACAAGAAATGAGATGTTTTGGGCTGTTCTCAGGGTGGCTACGTTGACTCCCAACACGCTCCCGGATGCGTCATAAGTCGGCCCGCCGCTCATGCCACTATTGATTGGAGAGCTCAGTACAAATTGGCTTCCCGTAAGGCTGCGTTCAATTCCGTTATAGTTTCCTTCAACGATCGAGAGATTGAGGTCTTTAGGAACGCCCACCGAATAGAGGCGCTCTCCTGAACTGGGTTCGCGCGAGAGCAGAGAGTTCTCGCTAGGAAACTCATGATCCACTCGGATTAACGCCAAGTCGTGGAGAATGTCGACAGCAATGACTTGAGCTGGAAGGGTTCGCCCGGGCTCGATGTCTAAAAAGAGCTGATACTTTTTTGGATCATGTACGGCCGAGCTCACGACATGAAAATTGGTTGCTAAGAATCCCTTTTTTCCAATGACAAATGCAGTGCCGTACGAAGCCTTGGGTGAATTTGCGTCGAGAGCCGTGCGCAACGGGAACACGGTTACTTTGGACGACTGAATTAGCGCTTGTGCCGTGGCTGGATTATCCGCTGAGTGACTGGCTGTGGCCGTCAATAAAGTGATGATTGAAATGATTTTAAGAGGGTAGTGCACTAGGAAGGTATCGGAAGAGTAGAAGCTGACATTGAGCCAGTGTTAGACTGACTGACATGAAGACCCTTGCTCTTGATTTCTCACAATTGTCGCAGCCTGAAATCTATAAGCTTTTGATTGGTGCGATTGTGCCTCGACCGATTGCCTTTGTGAGTACAGTCA
>CANJNU010000109.1 GCA_947475645.1 Bacteriovoracaceae bacterium
GCGGTACGCTTTACGCGATGACCGATCCGTTCTACATGCTCATGGTTATTGAAAATCTGGGTGACGGTTATGTGGTGTGGGACAAGTCGGCCGCGATTCGCTTTAAGCGCCCGGGACAGGGTAAAGTCACTGCAACAATTCGGATTACCGCCGAGCACATCGATCAGCTTCGTACTCAGGTTGAACAAGAAGGCCGAGCCTATCCCACGATCACGATTCAAATCTTGGCAGAAGATGGAACCCTTGTTGCCGAAGTGGATAAAACACTATCCGTCAGAAAAAAGAAGTTCGAATAACGGTTGAACGGCTATTACTTTAGTTTGAAAAACAAAGGAGAAGATGAATGCTTCAGCTTAAAAATCATTTGTTCGCGATCGGACTGATCAGTTTAGTCTCAGGATCTGCATTTGCGAAGGGCGATCATGACACGCCATTTAGGGCTATTTTTATTGATAAAAAAACAGAAAATAAGCTGGGCAGTTTTCCGTTTGATCGGGGGCTTTATGCTCAAGCGCTCTCGCGGCTAAGAGACCTTGGAGTGAAAGGCGTAGTGATTAAGTACTTTCTCGATCAGCCTAAATCGGGGAGCGGCGATGATTTACTGGTGCAAGAGATTTTGAAGGTGCCAACGCTCTTACAAGCTCGCATGGATCCTAGTGAGGTTACTCCGAATCCTTTGCCAAACCGATTTTTTATGGCGGGTGTAGAGGGCTCTTATCAGGAAGCCTTGGGTAGCTCGAGCGGTTGGTTGCCCTTAGAGAAATTTTCAAGGCACTGTCAAGGTCTGGGATTTGTAGATTTGGCCGATGCCAATGTACCTCTCAGTTATCCAATCATTGAGACTTATCAAAATAAACCGGTGAACTCGCTAGTCTTGGCGACCGTTGCGTTTGCCCTGGGTAAGGCTCCGAAAGTGGTCGGCGGTAGCCACCTGATGCTCAATGGTAAGAGAGTTCCACTTTCGCAGAACAGCGAGGTGACTGTGACTTTACCTTCGCTCGACGAATTGCGGCCCATCTCTTTTCTCGATCTGCTTGAGAAGAAGGTGGACGCAAGCGATTTAAAAGGAAAGGTAGTGATTCTTGGGTATGAAGGCGAACTCGGTGGAAGGTTCAAGACGCCCCTAGGTGTATTGAGTGCACATCGTCTCTTCTTTTATAGTATCCAAGACTTTTACCGCCGCACGCAATAAAAAGAGGGGCCCGAACAGCGTTCGGCCCCCTCTTCCTTAACTCGAGAATTCAAGTAAAAACTTACTTAGCCAAAACGGCGCGTAATGGTCTCACCCAGGCTTTTATGTAAGCGTCCAGCTGCGTTGAGGTGTTCCCTCTTCTCTTGCTCTTCTTTGCAATACACGCAATGGGTTGCGGTTGGGCGTGCTTCTAAACGGCGAAATTCAATATCTTCTCCGCACTCTTCGCATTCACCAAAAGTTCCATCTTCGATGCGGCGAAGTGCTTCGTCGACTTTTTTGACGTAAAGCATCTCGCGATTTCTCAAGCGCATTCTCATGGCTTGTTCGCTATCAGACGACGCCTGATCCACTTCGTCTGCACGGTCGTCTGCGTTCACTTCAAAGTCTTCGCGTACAATTCGATCGCTAAAAAGAATTGTCTTGCGTTGAGCCTCAAATATCTTTTTGAACTTCTTCAGCTTTTCCTTGTTCATGAGTGATCTCCCCCCTTGATTTCCTGAATGATGGATTGACTAATGGCCTGCAATGTTTCCATCACGCCATCTCCCCGGCTCGCAACGGCTTCAAAATAGGGCCGGCGCAGCGAGTTGAAGGTTTCCTCGAGCTCGCGCAGTGGAATAGCTCCAGGAAGATCGCGCTTGTTGTATTGAAACACGAGCGGAATCTTACTGAGGTCGTAACCCTGGCGATCGAGGCTTTTTTCCAGGCCTTCCCAACTCTCGAGGTTGGCTTCCATTCTTTCTGCTTGGCTATCGGCGACAAATACAATGCCGTCGACACCCTTCAGAATAAATTGGCGAGACACCTCGTAGAAGGTTTGACCGGGAATACTGTACAAATGAAAACGTGTTTTATAGCCGCGAATTTCTCCCACGGAGAGAGGCAAAAAGTCGAAGAAAAGGGTGCGCTCGTTCTCAGTGCTGAGTGTCACTAGTTTGCTGCGCGACTCCTTTTGCGTTTGCTCGTAAATATATTGCACGTTGGTGGTCTTGCCACTCAGGCCGGGCCCGAAGTAAATTACTTTACAGTTAATCTCTTTAGCGGCGTAATTAATGAAGCTCACGCTGAGATCATCTCCATTCGATTCTCAAGCGCTTTGCCGATAGTCTGCCGATCGGTGTATTCCAACATTCCACCTACAGGCAGTCCTGATGCAAGCTTCGTAGTCTTTATGCCCAAAGGATGAACCAATTTTGCTAGATAAAGGGCAGTGGCTTCGCCCTCTACACTGGGGTTGGTTGCAAAGATGAGCTCGTTTACGGGGGTGCCCTTCTCTATGGAGAGGCGGATGCGAACAATGAGTTCGCGAATCTTGAGTTCGTCGGGTCCGATGCCATCGAGTGGAGAAAGCACACCATGAAGTACGTGGTAAAGGCCTCTGAAACAACCCGTGTTCTCAATGGCAAAGGCATCCGACGGGCGCTCGATTACGCAAATGAGGTTTGGATCTCGCGAGCGATTCGAACAAATATTGCAAACGGATTGATCCGTGAAAGTAAAACACTCGTGGCAAAGGCCAATCTTCTGTTTCGCGGCCAAGAGCGCTTCCGATAGAGAGCGTGCGTAGGAGATATCCTGTTTCAGAATATGATAAGTTAAACGGGTGGCAGATTTCTCGCCGATTCCGGGAAGTTTGGAGAGTTCGTAAATGAGTTTTGAAACGGGATCGTGCATTAGTCTTCGACCTCGTTAAGAAGTTCAATCGGTCCAAGTTCGCCACCGAAGAGAGCTTTAGCTTCCTTAATCATCGGATGATTCTTGGCTGTATCTTTGATCTGGGTTTCGCGCTCCCTGTGTTCACGTTCGCGCTTCGAAGCCAGGCTTTCTCCACCCTCTCCTGTTTCAATTTGAACGCGTGGAGATTTTCCAAAAAAGTCACGGGCTAAGTTCAAGAGTTGTTCACTGTAAATGCGTGAAGTCAGTTGTTCACGAAAATAAGACTCTTCGGGCTTGAAGCTAATGGCCAAAATTTCGTCAACCAGCCCCTCGGAATGTCCGTGTTCCAGAATCGACGCCAAAAGAGGGCGCGTGGTACGAACATGAGACGTAAAGTTCTCCCACGTACGTGGAGTCTGTGAGGGTGCTGCTACAGGTGCTGCTACAGGTGCTGCTACAGGTGCTGCTACAGGGCGAGGTTCTGCCCTGGAGGTGCCGCTAGATCCACTGGTTTGAGGCGAAGACGAATCGAGAGAGAGCAACGCCTCTGCTGTAGCACACTTTATAATCAAAACGTCTAGGACGATTTTTGGTTGAGGAGAGCGAGCGACTGCCTCCATTCCGTAATGGAAGACTTGAAAAATAAGCTCAATCTCTTCGAGTTCTCGAAGAGCAGACAGCTCTTTTAATTCGGTCCACTCTTCGTCGCTTAAGTCGATCGAACTCGACCGAGGGGCATGAATCTTTGCCAAAATAGAAGCGTGAAGCAGCTCAACAAGACTTCGCGTGAGCGATCTGAGGTCGTGCCCCCGATTATAGGCTTGCTCGACTTGGTCAAGAGCATCGAGGGGCTTTCGGCTGTAAATGCCGCGAAGGAGACTGAGAAGCGCTTGGCCTTCAATTAAGCCGATGCTGTCTCGTACTGATTGAGGAGTAATCTGATTTCCTGAGAAAGAGATCACCTGATCCAAAATGGACATGGCGTCGCGCATTCCGCCGTCAGCTCCACGTGCGATTAGGTTCAGGGCGGCCGGCTCAGCAGCAATGCCTTCGGCTTCGGAAACCTCCCGCAGGCGCTGTTGAATCTGCGCCACCGAAACGCGCCTAAAGTCGAAGCGCTGGCACCGAGAGAGAATTGTCGCCGGAATTTTATGCGGCTCGGTTGTAGCGAAAACAAAAATTACATGGGAGGGAGGTTCTTCGAGCGTCTTTAAAAGAGCATTAAAGGCTGCTGTGGTAAGCATATGCACTTCGTCGATGATGTAGATCTTTCTGGATCCATGCGTCGGCAAGTACTTCGCATTCTCGCGAATTTCGCGCACGGCTTCGACGCCGTTATTCGAGGCGCCGTCGATTTCAATTACATCTACGCTCGTGCTTTTGGTGATCTCGTTACAACTTGCGCATTGGTCGCAACTTTTCAGCCAGTCGATGCCGTCGGCATTTTTTGTCGTAGTGCCTTCGCAACGAAGAACTTTGGAAAAAATACGAGCAATCGAGGTCTTGCCGATCCCACGCGATCCTGTGAATAGGTACGCTTGATGAACTCTTCCAGCGCGAATGGCGTTCATGAGCGTACGAATAATGTGCGCTTGTCCTACCAGGTCTTGAAATTGACCAGGACGCCATTTTCGTGCCAGGACGACATACCCTGTAGGCTGAGTGATTGAGCTAGGCGTAAGCTGCATGAGGTCGAGTCTCAGTTCCATTTTCCTGTTATGAAAGTTAGGGCAGGAGGCTACTTCTATGCTTTCACGGGCACAAGTAAAAATAAGAATCGCGCCGTGCGTTGCTGGCCTCTCGTAGAGCGTTAAGAAATAGTTGTTGACGAGCTAACGGCAACGGATGCTGGCGCTGGAGAAGAATAAAGCATTATGTTTTCGGCTTTGATCTGCTCAAGAACTTGAAGATGAAATTCAGAAAGTGCAGCGGCGGATTGGGTCATTTCATGAATCCAAAAACCCACCGTAATTGTAAGCTTCCCCTCACCGAGCTGAGTCAAATGAATCCAGTTGCCTCGCTGTGTCTCGGCCTGGGGCACGCGTGTCAAGGCATCGCCGCAGATGCGTTGAAGTGTGGGTAA
>CANJNU010000110.1 GCA_947475645.1 Bacteriovoracaceae bacterium
CTGCCCCCTTTGCTCTATGATATCCTCGATCAGGAAAGGGTACCAGATTTATGGTGTCGTCTGCTACGCGTCCCGCACAAGTTTTAATCCTCGGAACAGGAATCGCAGGCCTGAGCGCAGCCCTTAAGTTTGCGCGAGGAATTTCTCGTCCCATCCAAGTTACCCTCGTATCGAAAGCCGATGCCGAGGAAGGATCAACTCGTTATGCTCAAGGGGGGATCGCCTCGGTTTGGTCAAAAGACGACAGCTTTGAAGAACATAAAAATGACACCCACGTTGCTGGTGCTGGCCTCTGCCACGAGAACATTGTTAACCTTTGCGTTCATGAGGGGCCCGACCGCGTCAAAGAATTGATCGAACTCGGAGTTCAGTTCACTAAACTGGTGCCCACTGCGGCTGACTCGACGGAAGGCTTCTCGCTTCATCGAGAAGGCGGCCATGGACAAAGGCGTATTCTTCACGCAGACGATCTTACAGGATGGGCCATAGAAAAAGCACTTCTAGAGCAAGTCAAAGCAACCCCAAATATTCGGCTGATCGAACATTACGTGGGAATTGACCTGATTACCGAAGGAAAGCTGTTTAAACGTTGGCGAAGGCCGGGTCGCTGCTTGGGGGCCTATCTCCTGAATATAAGATCAGGCAAAGTAGAAACATTTGGAGCCGACGTTACTGTTCTCGCCACAGGCGGAGCAGGAAAAGTATACCTCTACACTTCAAACCCCGACACTGCGACGGGCGATGGCATAGCCATGGCTTACCGTGCGGGCGCCGAAATTGCGAATCTCGAGTTCATGCAGTTTCACCCCACCTGTCTCTACCATCCGACTGCAAGAACGTTCCTGATTACTGAGGCGTTACGCGGTGAAGGTGCAATTCTAAAAACCCTGGCTGGCGATGAGTTCATGAGTCGCTATCACCCCATGGGATCACTTGCTCCACGCGATATCGTTGCTCGCGCAATCGACATGGAAATTAAACGAACGGGCGATAAGCACGTTCTGCTCGATACTTCGGCCATTAGCTCGGAAAACCTGCGAAAGAAATTTCCTAACATTTACGAAACCTGTCTGAGTTTCGGAATCGACATCACTCAGAAACCCATTCCCGTTGTGCCTGCCTGCCACTACACTTGCGGCGGAGTGCTGGTCGATCAGAACGGGCAAACCCAAATTCAAGGTCTCTACGCCGTCGGAGAGGTGGCCTGCACGGGACTTCATGGTGCCAATCGCCTAGCAAGTAACTCGCTTCTCGAGGCAGTCGTTTTCGCCCATCGTACCGTCGCGCATGCCCTGCCCTGGCTTCAAACCCCTCAGTTCGACTCAGAAACTCCGCTGCCCGCACCGCTTCCAGAATGGGATGTGGGCCACGCCGTTGAGATTGAAGAGCAGATCGATATTGCCGCCAACTGGCTCGAAATCAGAAGCCTAATGTGGAACTATGTTGGAATAGTTCGAAACGACCGAAGACTTTTGCGAGCCGAACGAAGGCTCGAAATTCTTCGCGCCGAAGTCGATACCTATTATTGGAATTTTCTCCCTAGCCTTCATCTGATTGAGCTTCGAAATCTACTCACAGTCGCCGAACTAATCGTTCAATGTGCGTTAAAAAGGCAAGAGAGCCGGGGGCTTCATTATACGACCGACTACCCCGACCGCGACGATCAGAATTATTTAAGCGACACGATTATCTAGACGTCTGAATCTCGGCTAAAGTGGCTAAATAGAAATAAGGCAGCCCTACAGCTTTGAAAGCCTCGGCTCCTCCTTCGCCGCGATCCACGACCGAAAGTACTGCAACCGGATTAAAGCCAGCTTCTCTGAGACGTTCGATGGCCTTAATTCCAGAACCACCTGTCGTCACCACGTCTTCAAGAACAAGAACTCGCGCCCCCACCCGAAGATTCTCAACGCCTTCGATGTATTTTCCGGTGCCGTGCCCCTTCGCCTCTTTGCGAACAATAAAAGCAGGCCAATGCACGCCAGCGGTTCGTGCACTCAGTGAAAGCGCTGTAGCAATCGGATCTGCACCGAGGGTTAATCCCCCTACTGCATCAATGAAGAGCTTCTTTTCTGAGATCAGCCGAAAAGAAGCTTCAGCAATCTGAAATATGCCTTCAGGGTGCAAAGTCGTTGCCTTCAAATCAACATAGAAGTTGCTCTTTTTTCCTGACGCGAGCGTAAAGTCACCTTCCCGGTAACTGAGCTTACGAACAAGTGATGCCAGTTTACTCATCCGTTTGATGCCTCGCTTAAGAAAGCTGCAAGATCAGAGAATACCTGTTCTTTGCCAATCTCGTTGAATGATTCATGAAAAAATTCGGGATACTCTTTCAAAACTTTCTTCGGTGACTTAAGGCGATCGAAAAACTGATGTGCGGCCACCGAATCAACAATTTGATCCTTTCCTGGAAGGATCATCAGAAAAGGAACATCAATTCCCGAGTCGCACGGCAGCGTCTGATGGATGGCCTTGAGCATCTCAGTGTAGAACTTAGGAGTTCCCTTCGAGTGCACTAAGCGATCTGCAGTGTAGGCCTCAGCCACATTCGGGTCGTGGCTGAGAATTCGAGGATCGACTTCGCTAGCCATCTGAACTTTCCCCCAAATTCGCGACAACACTTGAGCCGCTACCCGCTTAGGAAGCCCCAAGGGAACCTTAACACCCAAAAGGGGGGCTGAAACCGTGAGGCTTCGAATCGGAAGTGCCTCTCCGATCAGGACAGACCGCAGAGCAATCAATCCGCCCAAGCTATGCCCCACCAAGTGGATCTCGGATTTTCCAAACCGCTGAGTCAGCGTTGCGTCGATTCTTTTGACCATCATCCGAACGTCGTCTGCGAAGTCATCAAACCGCTCAGCGTGGCCACGAATTCCCTCGGAACGGCCATGGCCTCGGTGATCGATGGCATAGATTGCGTTCACTGAGTTTTTTAAATAATGAGGAAGATGCAGATAGCGTCCACCATGCTCGCCCATTCCATGAACCATCAGAATCGCTTTGGGACTCTCCCAAGGAGTGGCGTGAAGATTGGCCACAAAAATCTGAACAGCCCCATCCGCGGACTGAACGGTTTCCCATTCACTTTTCCAATCAGAAGGAAGTGACGGAAATCCCGCAGGCTGAATCCATCCTTGAAATTTTTTCATCTCACTCATTTGCATCACTCACTTCTGAGGTTGATCTGCCGACTCTAAGTAGTCCTCAATCGACTTCTTTGCTGAAGCCGAGAGTTTCTCGAATCGAAAGCTAAAACCCCGTTGATCTTCCAGTATCCGAACAATCACACCTTCTGCAACGAATGCTTGTACACCTTCCGCCGAATGCCCGACAGGGTTCACATTGAGTTTAATGCGATCCCCCACTTTTCCAGGAAGCTGATCGGTGAGAACTTGCATTCCGCCCACGCTAATATCTCGACACATGGCAACGCCAATACGATCCTTGCCCGCTAACAGTACTCGAGCCACCAGCGGCCTTCTCGGTGAGCCCCTCTGGTTCTTCACCGAAGGCGCCGCCACTGGGGCTGGGGCTTCACTCTTGGCCTTCTTCGCCGCTCTAACGTGTTGCGCTTCGAGCACCTCAGCAGTGAGGTCAGTAATCTGGTCAAGAGGTCTCCAGTCACTCATTCCATCGTGCCAACCAAAAACCTTTCCATGGATCTTTCCGGCCTTCAAAAACTTTTTCACTTCCTGAATCGAAAATGGACCATATTGAGTTTTATTATAATTCAAAAACCATTTCGGCCCAGCAGAAGCAGGGGAAGGGGGAGGAGCCTCTCCTTTCGTGTCGCGCTTAATATCGCGAGTCATCGAGCCTTGCTCCTTTTTAGTCGGCACAGCAGGGAGTAGCGCCTGGAATACTTTAATCTCGCAAATTCGCTTCCATTCGGATTGCCCAGACTTCCAGATAAAATGCGCCCAAGTGTATTCCTGCTTCAGGATTTTTTGATAGAGGTCACTCGCTGAGAATGGACCCTTCCACCCTTCGCCTACCGCCACGTACCAATGCGCCCGTTCGTCGTCGAATAAGATCTTGCCCGTATTCTCCATGATCTAAGTGTAAGGGGAAGGTACTGGTGTTGTCTAATTTTTGGACACTTGATCTTAAAACCTCTATTTTTTGTACATCCTTCCGTCCATGACGGCTTTGATTAATTTCTAAGTATATGAAATTTAACGTCTTTTAATTTTAAACTGGGGTCTGATTTTTGGCACCTCACTTGCGATAGATCAGCTCAAGGAAGCCTCTTATGAAAAAGACCCCTTTCAATACATTTGCAATCACTTCTGCACTGAGCTTGATGCTAGGAACCGCTGCTTGCGGCAAGCAAGAGTTCGTCGTTACCTCGAGTCTCGTAGAACAACAAGCGGCGGGATACTTTCACGTGCCCGCGAAAGTCGATATCTTGCTTGTACAAGACGACACAGGCTCGATGCGTGAAGTTCACTCCGAAGTTTCGCGCGAACTCAACACGTTCCTGAAAAACTTACAAACGCAAGGATGGGACTACCACTTCGCAACCGTACCCCTCACCCATATGCGCGCCCTCAAGCAAGTTCAGGCTTCGGCTTACGACCCCAACTGGGGCTCTCTCTGGCAGGCGCCGTACCCCGGCGCAACGCTAAATAACGCCTCAAAGTTACCCCAAAGCTCTTTCAGAGCCCCCGAGCAATACACAGATCTATTGAACGGAACCGAAGTGACAACCCTCTCTTCGAAAGAAGAAGGCTTCTATAATATTTGGAAAAATCTCAAAGATCCTAGCATGAAAGATTCGGGATTCATGCGTTCAGATGCGCTTCTTGCAGTAATTGTAGTTGGAAACGGTGACGACACCTGGGGTGCTCAGACCTGCACTCGTTCAGATGGATATCAATACATCTGCAACACTTCCCCCATGGAAG
>CANJNU010000111.1 GCA_947475645.1 Bacteriovoracaceae bacterium
CACGCCCTTGAGGACCCGCCCCAGGAATCACGATGCTCACAAACTGCCCGGCTAAGAAGGCAAATTCCGGTGCCTCTTCCTTCACCCTCTCTGGCTCGAAGGTGACCTCAAAAACCGTGGGGGTAAGCTCTTTGAATGATTTAACTAAACAACGAAACTCGGTGGCTGCCATAACCCGGCATTTAGCGTAGAATGGGATTTGACGCTATCCCTCTTTTAGGCTATTTTTCGCACAGCGTTTTTCATGGATCTCGCCCATAACGCACCAGGCGCCTGATGGCGATTTTTTAAGGAGTACATATGTTTGGACTAAGTGGCGGTCATATTCTCATTCTCGCAGTGGTTGTTCTACTTTTTGGTAGCCGCAAGCTTCCAGAACTGGGCGGAGCGCTCGGAAAAGGCATTCACGCTTTTAAGAAGGGGCTTAACGGCACAGACGAAGCCGACGTGAAGACCCCAATCGATCGAGACAAGCAGTCGTAAGCGCAAATATTGCCTATTGCTCACTCTGCCAATCTTCTCTAATCTTATGAGATTGATTGTTTATCTTAAGAACTAAGGCGGGTGATCTGTGTTGAAAGTCACGAAAGAAGATGCAAACGGAACGGTATTGTTCCGACTCTCCGGTTCGATCGAGGAGAATGTTAACTTTGAACAACAGTTCGGTTCGATTACGGGTGAGGTTTGCCTCAACTGCAAAGACATTCCGCGAATCAACTCGGTGGGCGTCAAAAGCTGGATTAAGTTCTTTCAGGCGGCACAGGCCAAGGGATTAAAACTTCAGTTTATTGAGTGTTCGACTGCAATCGTTGAGCAAATCAACCTCATCTCTAATTTTGTTTGTGGTGGCTCGGTCGAGTCAATTTACGCTCCCTACTCCTGCCCTTCTTGTAAGGCAGAGCAGGTGGGACTTTTTATGTGCGAGAATATTAAGAAGCTCAATTTCGAACTTCCAGATCTCGACTGTATTAAATGCGGCAAGAAGGCCGTATTTGACGATATTCCAGAAGAATACTTCAGCTTTCTGATGCGTTAAACATGAGCCAAACACTCATGCTGATTTCCAGCAATTCGGTTGACCAGCAGTTTGCCACTCAAGCCGCATTGGCATCGGGTCTTACACTTCTTGTTGTTACTGACCCGAAAGAGGCTGCAAAACTGATTGAGGCAGAGACGCCCCGTTGCATTCTTTGCGACGTATCTACGCACGAGCTCTATGTGGCCCTTGAAAATGCCCTTCAGGAGACTGTTGGATTATTCTCAGACAAGCTCAACTCCAACTCGATTCACTTCATTGGAGACGGCGATCTGGGACAAGCTTCGTATTTGGTTCAAAGCCCTATTTTTGGCAATTTCATGATTCGTCCAGAAAAGTCTATCGATGAAGCCGGACAACACTACGGCCGAGTTCTTAAGGGCTCACTTCAGGATCGCGCATTTGGGGTACGGAATTTTCTTAAATCCAATGCAAAAACTCAGACCATCAAGCTCCATATCACTACTCAGAAGCAAGATGCGGTTGAGGCAGTTCGAAGCTATTTAGTCGCCGCGAAGTTCAACAATCGTATGGCCATGGTAATTGCCAATGGAGTAGACGAAATTCTAATGAATGCGATGTTCGATGCCCCGACCGACGAGCTAGGCAAGGCGCTTTATCAGCACACCGCACGCTCGGCTTCAATTAAGCTCGAAGGCAAGCATGCGGTCGAGATGGAAGTCGGATACGACGGTCAGTACGTAGCTGTGGCGGCTATCGACCACTTCGGAAGCCTGGATAAGAGTCGTCTGCTGTCGCTGATCTCGAAGGTTTATCGCGATTCAGAATATAAGGTAAGGAATCAAGGCGCGGGCGCAGGCCTGGGTTTAGCCTCCGTGTTCCAATCGGGTGGCAGCCTCGTCTTCGTGAGTGAAGCCAGAGTGCGCACAGAGGTCATTCTCTTCTTCAAACGCACCGATAATTACAAAGAGTTCAAGGCTCAGTTCAAATTCATCGGGACTCAACTCTATTTTTGATTTAAGACCAAGGGCATGAAAAACCCTCGGCTAATTCTCGCCTCCACTTCCCCTCGAAGAATAGAACTCCTCCGACTAGCGGGGCTTGATCCAGAGGTCATCGCCCCGAATACCGATGAAATCGAGATCCCGGGCGAATCACCTGCCAAAATGGTAATGAGACTCGCTCAAGAAAAAGCCGAGGCGTCCGCTTTTAAAGCGATGACCCACACCGCGCCCAAAATTCTCCACAAACAGGGGCTTCTCATTATCGCGGCCGATACCACCGTGGTTGCCCCGGGCACAAAAAAAGAAGTTCCCCAGACTCTCGGTAAACCGATCAACAAAGCTGATGCGGCTCGAATGCTGCGGCTTCTTTCCGGAAAGGCACACACCGTCCTCACCGGGTATTGCATTTTAAAACTTACACCCTCGGGTAAAAAGCCGGGACTACTCGAATCCCATGTAATGGGTCGAGTTGTGCAATCGACCGTTAAAATTCGCAAACTCACTGCCCGTGAGATTACCCATTACATCGCCACGGGCGAACCCATGGACAAGGCGGGCTCGTATGCGGCTCAGGGCTTAGGAATGGCATTGATCGAAGAGATTCAAGGCAGTTACACCAATGTGGTGGGCTTACCCGTATGCCAGGTACTTCAGGATTTGGAGAGTCGCTTTAAGTGGAAGTGGCTTGAGAATACTTCAAAAAAGCGGGCCAAGAAGTGAATGCCGCTTATTCTCAAATTCGCGCACAAATTCAGGCGGCAGCACACCATGCTGGACGCAACCCCGACGAAATTACGCTCATTGCTGTAAGCAAGAACCAAAGCCCAGAGGCGGTGGCTGAACTCTACCAGCTCGGACACCGCGATTTCGGAGAGAACTACGTTCAGGAACTCACCAGCAAAGCCAGTGCTCTCAAGGCCCTCGGTTGCGCCGACATTCGCTGGCATTTCATTGGCCACCTTCAAACCAATAAAGTGAAACAACTCATCGGCCTGGTCGACACAATCCACACCGTCGACTCTCTGCGTCTCGCTCAGGAGATCAAACGTCGTCGCCCACTTAGTGTTAAGACCTGCGTCACAGATGCAGTCCTTCACCTCTTCCTTCAGGTAAATATTGACCGCGAAGAGTCCAAGGACGGCGCCCTTCCCGAGGAGACCCCCGCCCTCGCAGCTCAGATTGCATCCCTTCCCGGGATTGCGCTCCAGGGGCTCATGGCCATTCCCGCGCAGGACCATCCCGATCGGGCATTCGCAGCCCTACGAAATTTAGAAATTCAGTGCCGCCCCCACACACAGGGGAAGCTCTCTATGGGAATGTCCGCTGACTTTTCACTCGCCATCGCTCAAGGCGCCACCCACATCCGCGTCGGCACAGCGCTTTTTGGCAAATTTAAACGACGTTAGCTCCCCTTCCTTCCTGTTCGCTTCTATGTTATCTCACCCTCACGTACCCGTAGCTCAGTTGGATAGAGTGACGGTCTCCGAAGCCGTAGGTCGCAGGTTCGATTCCCGCCGGGTACACCACTTCAAATTTTCCTTCATTTCAGACAAGGGCTCACGACGTTCCTCAGGCGAGCTTGAAATCCATTTCGATATCGTAACGTGTTCGAGAGTAGATCTCACCGTCTCCATGCCAGCATCGTTCATCCTGATCTGAGCCTCCTCCATCAGTCTCGCAAATCGTAACCGCTCCTCACGGCGACAGGCAACCCGACGATGGTGGGAAAATTGTGATTAGCCCCCATCCGTGTGGGCTAGCACCCTCAAAGTCGCCATCATTTAAACGTCAACTCCTCTTTATCCCACCTGACGATGGTCCGCATTATGCTTTTATGCTCCGCGTCTGCCGAACAAAACCCCATATTTCGGCCTCAATGGGCCCTTGGACGAAAAGCACCTGAATGAGTCTTTTGATGTCACTCAACAACTCTACTTCTCCGAGTTTGGCGATTACATTTACGAGATCAATGACCAGAACGGAGAAGTATTAGATGAATCTTAAACTCTATCTCCTTCACTTTAGGCAAACAGTACTTCTCTCGCTCCCGATCATCGCGTCGCGAGCTGGCGCCCAACTTCTCTCCATGCTCAATCTGGCAATGGTCGGTCAAGCCGGCACCGAACAGCTTTCCTATTTCGCTCTAGCCACGGCCCCTTTCTTCACCATGAATCTCATTGCCATCATGCTCTTTTCAGGATTCCCCGTGGAGGTATCGAAAGCCCGAGCGATGCAGGCGAACGAGAGGATTCTGGGGCAGTGGCAAGCTGGGACATGGATCTGGATCGGGCTGTCGGCATTGTCCCTTCTGGTCTGTTTTTTGGTGTCGCGATCCCACGCGAACACGAAAACCGCATTTGAAACTCACAGGGTCTTAATGGTGCTGGCCTTCGGCAGTCCTGCATTCATAGGATATTTTTTTGTATCTGGATTTCTTGAAGCTTTCGGCAAAGCCAAAGCGGCCGCACTTTCCACGGTAACGGGAATTGTGGTCAATTTCGTCCTTAATCTAGCTTTACTCTCGCATCTCCACGATGGCACACAGGCGGCAATGAGAGTTGCCGGTGCGATGACGGCGGTGCGATGGACGATGTTTTTGTTCATCACCAGAGAGTTGATGGGTGAGTTGAGACGTGCAGGTATCTCACCTCGTATCGGAATATTCTCTCATTGCCGCAGCGTAATTCTCGCACAGTTGAAGTTCGGTGGACCTATCGCGCTTTCTGTCGGATTGAGAAGCGGTAGCTTCTCGGCGCTCACGCTAGTCGCCGCGTCTCTGGGTGGCGGCTGCGTGGCGGCTTTCTCAGTTGCCTCGCAGCTGATTGGACTGAGCAACATGATTGCCAATGGAATCGCCAACGCTACGATCGTTCGAGTCTCGCGATTCTCCA
>CANJNU010000112.1 GCA_947475645.1 Bacteriovoracaceae bacterium
AGTGATGGATCTTTTGGCTCAGTTGAATGAGGCGACGGGTGTTGCAATTTTACTTGTGACGCACGATCTCGAGCTGACTAAAAAGATGCACCGCGTATTAGTGATGCAAGATGGATTGTTCGTTTCCTAATTGAATAACTCGGTAAGAAGTGTTGACAGCTGCGTGTGGCCCACCTAGACATATGGGCTTGTGATTGCACTTCATTTTCATAAACTAGGGCATTCGTTTATTTGTTTTAAGCAACCCAAAGGGGGCGCGGCTCGTCGTGTAGCCGCACTTGCGCTTACGTTTGCGCTGTTGATGGGGGGTAGCGCATCGCCGGCACGGGCGGCGCCGGCTCGAACGGCAGCAAAGGCGGAAGCGATTGCGCTGAATTCGGTGAAGGATTTTTTGGGTAAGACCATTAAGTCCGTCGAAGTGCGCGGCAATAAGAAGATCGAGCGCGAAGCTATTCTTGCCAAGTTACTTACAAAGGCAGGACAGCCTCTTGTTCAGGAATCGATTCGCAACGACATTCAGGGTATTTTTTCTCTCGGTTTTTTTAGCGACGTAGAAGTCTTGGCTGAGATTGCCGAGGCCGGCCAAGTGAATGTGGCATTCTCTGTGCGCGAGCGTCCGGTGATTTTGAAAATTGATTTTTCAGGAAACGAGCGGATCTCGTCTACCGACCTCAAAGAAGTCGTTAAGGTGAAAGAGTTTTCCATTCTTGATGTGAATAAGATTCGAGAAGACGTTGCTCTTCTTCAGAAGCACTATGAAGAGAAGGGTTTTTATCTTGCGAAGGTGAGCTTTGACGTAAAAACTACTTCGCCAGAGACCGTCGAACTGACTTATAAAGTCAATGACTACGACAAGGTTACAATTAAGAAGATTACCTTTTTGAATAATAAACGCTTCTCTGATGCTCAGCTTAAAGCTGTGTTTATGGAAACTAAAGAGGGCGGGTTGCTTTCTACTATTGGGGGGAGTGGCAATTTTAAAGACTCGTCTTTTAAAATCGATCTGCAGCGCTTAACCTACCATTATCTCGATCACGGGTACGTGAAGTTTCGCCTAGAGAGTCCTGTTGTTACCATTAGTGATGATAAGCGTTTTCTATTTATCTCGGTTTATTTGGATGAAGGTGAACAGTATCGAATTGGTGCGAATGACTTTTCGGGCGACTTGCTTTTCCAGAAAACGGAGCTGGCGGCTGAACTTCAGTTGAAGCCGGGCGAGGTTTTCAGCATTTCGAAGCGAAATGCTGACGTTCAGCGTCTTACTGAGAAGTATCAGGACTTAGGCTATGCGTTCGTGAACGTCATTCCCGAGCAAGGTGCTGGTGCCTTTCACGATGACGTGAAGACATTGGACATGAACTATAATTTTGAGAAGGGGAATTTGGTCTATTTTGGTGAGATCAATATTCTTGGAAACTCAAAAACACACGATAAGGTAATTCGCCGCGAGTTGAAGATTCGCGAAGGGGAGCTTTATAACGGAACTCAGCTCCGGGTTTCGAAAGAAAACGTAGAGCGGTTGGGCTACTTTGCTCCGAACGAAGTGGCTTTTAACACCTCGACTCCCAAGGGGAAGAGTGATGTAGTGAATGTGGATATTACAGTAAAAGAGCGTTCGACCGGCACAATTACCCTGGGTGCTGGGTATGGAAGCGTTCAGAAATTCTTCTTTACGGGTACTCTCGCGGAGATTAATTTTTTAGGTCGCGGTCAAACCATGAGCTTGTCGGCTCAATATGCGGCACAAACCACTTCGCAAAGTTTGAATCTCGGGTTCACTGATCCCTATTCGTTCGATACCCGATGGTCATTGGGCGGCGATATTTTCTCGGTTCTGTTTCCCATTCCCAATGCTTATACCACGCGTAAATTGGGTTTTGACTTGCGGGCCGGTTATCCGCTCACTACTTATACATATGGATTCGTAACCTATAAGAACGAAGGTCTTCAAATTGTTAGTCAGGATCCTACGGTTGCTCTCGATCGTGTTTTGGCAGATTCGGGCGTGCTGTCGAGCGTAGTTTGGAGCGTAGTACGTGACCGCAGAAATAATCGATACGAGACCTCAAATGGTTCATACCAGAGCGTTTCTGTTGAGACGGCGGGTTTGGGTGGCGATAAGGCGTTCGTTAAGACGGTGATGAATAATCGGTTCTACCGTCCGCTTCTTGGTGATTTGGTTTTTAGAACCAGTCAAGAATTGGGGCATGTAACCGCTACCAGTAGCCGTGAACTCGCCCCCTCTGAGCGGTTTTACTTGGGTGGACCCAATAATCTGAAGGGCTTTGCTCTTTTTGGCTTGGGACCTTCGACGGTCGGGTCTTATGGTCGCCTACAGCCGTTGGGTGGCGAATTTCAGGCACTGAGTTTGTTCGAACTTGAGTATCCCTTAATTCGCGAAGCCGGCTTAAAGTTCGTTACGTTTTTTGATGTGGGAAATTGCTGGGCCAAGATCCCTGCGGCGGATGGTTTGTCCATTCGGTCGGATGCAGGCTTTGGTTTTCGGTGGTTCTCTCCGATTGGCCCGCTTCGATTTGAGTGGGGTTATCCGTTCGCACGCAAGCCAGGTGAGGATTCGAGTGTGTTTCAATTCTTTATTGGGCCGCCATTCTAAATCTTGGGCTTGAGTTCTTGATGTCGATTGAACTACCTTCTAAGGAAAATAGGAGACTGTAAGCCGTATGAACAAGAGTCGTTATTTTGTAAAAGAGTTGGTTATTTTGGGTTTGGTGTTTGGCTTTGGGTACTTCGGTATTCTTGCTCGGTCTGTGTCGGCCAGCGAAGAGCCTGTTCGGGTTGCTACTGTCGACATGCAGAAGGCTCTGCAGTCGGTTGAAGCAGGGAAGAAGGCTCGATCCAGCCTTGAAGGCGCCTTCAATGCGAAGAAGAAAGAGTTTCAGACTGAAGAGAATGCCATCAAGAAGATGGGTGATGAATTCAAGAAGCAAGCCGCGGTGATGAACGAGGATGCGCGGATGAAGAAGCAAATGGAGATTTCTGAGCGTATCGCACGCTTCCAGGAGCTGACCGCGCGGTCACAAGGCGAGATTCAGATGAAAGAGCGCGAGCTGACTGGACCGATCATTATTAAATTGAGAAATGTGATCGGTGATATGGCGAAAAAGCGTGGATATAGCGTGGTTCTTGAAAGAAACGAGAACAACGTGCTCTACTCGCAAGAGAAAGATGACCTGACGGCAGAAGTTGTTTCGACGTTCAATAAGAACGGCGGCTAAGTCGGAGGCGAACTATCGTGGTTGAGGTGGCATTCTCGGTATCCGATATCTGCACCTGGATTTCTGGTCGCCTGGTGAATGGTGACTCAGCAAGCGGGCGGTTTGACTCGGTGCGAGTTTGTAGACCTGCGGCCTTGGTGGGGTCGGGGCCTACTGATGTTTCCTTCTTTTTCTCAAAGGTGTATCAGAATGAAGTTCCTGGCGCTCGGCCTGGCATTCTGATTGTTGGGGATGAGTTTGTGGAGGCATTGAAGGCTTCGGGTTTACCGATTTGGAGTCACTCTGCGGTGGTTGCCTGTGCGCGTCCTTATGAGGCTATGGCAATTGTTTCTGAACATTTTGCTCCTGTGCTTTTGCATTCCGTACTGGGTTTAACCGATGAGAATCTTGAGGCGGTTGAGCTTGATCCAGCCGCGGTGGTTCATTCCAGTGTGCAAATTGGGCTGGGTTCGCGGGTAGCCTCGGGGGTTGTAATCGAGGAAGGCGCGGTGATTGGGCGCCGGTGCATTCTGTATCCGGGCGTGTACCTGGGACACGGTGTTGTACTGGGAGATCATTGCGTCTTGTTTCCTCATGTAGTGGTTTATGAGGGAACTCGGATCGGCCATCGTGTTCGAGTTCATGCGAATACAACTTTGGGTTCGGACGGTTTTGGCTATGCTCCGGTGTTGGGTTCACTGGCCGACGAGAAGCCGCAAGTTTTGAACCATCGCAAGATCCACCATTTTGGTGGGGTTCGAATTGGCGACGATGTAGAGATCGGTGCGAATAGTTGCGTTGATCGCGGAACTTTGGCTGACACAGTTATTGATTCGAAGGCTAAGCTCGATAACCAGGTGCATGTGGGCCATAACGCGTACGTGCAAGAGGGAGCAGTGCTTTGTGGGGGAGTTGCGCTAGCGGGGAATGCCCGAGTAGGTAAATTTGCTTACGTGGGTGGTTTAACGGGTGTGATTAACCATGTTTATATTGGTGATGGTGCTCAGGTAGGGGCACTGACGTTAGTGAGTAAAGATGTTCCGGCGGGCGGAAATGCAGTAGGCAATCCGCAACGAGAACATCGAGAGTTTTTTAGAGTTCAGGCGTGGCTTTCTAAAAACGCGTTAGTTCGAAGAAAATAACTGCAGCGAGGAAGCTTGAGATGTATCAACTCGGAATTCAAGAAATTGTGAAGTTTCTTCCCCATGCGGCCCCGTTTTTATTGGTGGATCGTATTCTCGAGATTATCCCGACTGGGGATGTGACCAACCTTAAAGCTTCGGATAAAGTCGGAACCCGCGTCGTGGGAATGAAGAATGTAAGCTTTAACGAGCCTTATTTTCAGGGACATTTTCCAGGCTATCCCATTGTGCCTGGCGTGTTGATTGTTGAAACGATGGCTCAGGTAGCCTCTTTCGCGCTCTATCCCTACGTTCAGGCTAGAAAAAAAACGGGAATCGAAGACGAGGCCAAGAGGACTTTTGAGTGTATCTTGCTGGGAGTCGATAAGGCTCGGTTTCGTAAGCCCGTGATTCCTGGCGATGTGATGCGAGTGGAGGCTACCTTGCAACGATGCCGGGGTACTGTGTGGGGATTTGATTGCGTAGTTACAGTAGAAGGACAGGTCGTTGCTGAATCTTCTGTTTTGGCCAATTTCACGATTTGAGGACATTCAT
>CANJNU010000113.1 GCA_947475645.1 Bacteriovoracaceae bacterium
ACACTCGAAGAGTTCAAAAAAGTATTTCCCGATGAAGAAGCGTACATCCGTCTCGTTGTAACCCGAGGTGAAGGAAAAATCGGATTCGGATTGAACTGCATCGAAAGCCCGTCGCAGTACTTCATTATTACCCAGCCCTTACAAGAGCCAACCCCGGTTCAACTACGACGCGGTTTGTATCTCAGAATTGTCTCGCGCCTTCGCAACGATGTAAGAGCACTCAACCCTGCCATGAAAACGGGCAATTATCTAAACAGTTTATTGGCCTATTTAGAAGCAATGCCCTCCTTCGACGATGCATTAATGTGCAACGCTGAGGGGCACCTCACGGAAGGAACCACATTCAATATTGGGTACATCCGAAGAGGAATCCTAGCAACCCCACCTTTGGACGTCGGAATCCTCGAAGGGATCACCCGGAAAAAAATTATCACGCTCGCTCGGGATCTCGGCATTCAAGTTCGCGAAGTTCGGTTCCCCGCAGAACGCCTCTACGAAGCCAACGAGGTATTTGCACTCAGCACCCTCAATGAAATATTTCCGATTACCCGCATCAACGACCAAGTGATCGGAGACGGAAAACCGGGACCAATTACAACTCGATTGCGAGATGCTTTTCAAAAAGCCGCAAGAAAAGAAGTGGAATTATGACATCGAAATCGCTGGCACCTTCGCTCACAAGCCTAAGAAATACCGCCATAGAAGCTGCCCACGCTGCCGGAGCGGAGCTCGCCAAGCGTTTTCAAAAAAAGCTCAAAATTAGCGAGAAGAAGAACGCCGGCCTAGTCACTGACGCGGATATCGCGGCCGAAACAGCGGCGCTTAAGGTGCTTAAACGGAAATTCTCTCACTTTGGCTTTCTCACAGAAGAATCATCACCCGATCCTGAACTCTCGCGAGCAGAAGGGCGCTGGATTTGCGACCCACTCGATGGAACCACGAACTTTGTTCACGGATTTCCCATGTTCTGCGTCTCCATCGCGGCCGAATGGCAGGGCGAAGTGGTCGTCGGGGTAATCTACCATCCAATCCTTAAAGAGACTTACGTAGCTGTTCGAGGAAAAGGCGCCTTCATGAACGGAAAGCGCATTCATGTCTCGAAAACCTCACGCCTCGAAGACTCGCTTCTCACTACGGGATTTACTTATCACAAGAAGGATTGGCTCAAGATGGAGATCCAAGCTTTTGAACGACTCAGTGGCCTCGTTCGCGCCGGTAGACGTCCGGGCAGCGCTGCTCTCGATCTTGCCTACACGGCACGAGGAGTTTTCGATGGTTTCTGGGAGCGTGGACTGTCTGACTGGGACGTTGCAGCAGGATCCATTCTAATCGAAGAGGCTGGTGGAAAAGTGACTGATTTTAACGGAAAACGCTTCCGCCTAGGCGGCAAGGAAATCCTCACTTCGAATTCAAAGATCCACACCCCCCTTCGGCAAATCATCGCACCGGCCTTCTGTCTTCTCGACTGTTGACACTGCCCAAGCTCCCCCCCTACACTCAGTAGAGACACATGAAGCCTTGGATCTATTTATTTTCGAAGTTTACTCCGGAAGCGCTCCTATTCGAGGGGCTGATGATTGGGCTAATCTGTACCCTTTACGCGGCCTATTGGATCTTGCGGAAAAGAAAGTACGGCCTCTTTGGACCCGACGCACCCCAAAATACAATTCGCAATGTACTTAATGAACTGATTATTGACGCAGAACAATTGCGCGCCCAACTCTTCGGCCTTCTTGCAAGCCGCGATTTTTCTGCGATGACCGCAACTCACTTACGTGGCGCAGGAGGCGGCGGGAGCTATGATCCCGGAATGGCAGCTCAGCTCGCCGCCCTTGAGGCAAAGGTTCAGGAACAGTCCAATACGATGGATGACGTGCGTGTCGAGAAGGCGCGCCTCGAAGACCAGCTTCGTGATGCACTCGCGTCGGGATCATCAGGCAATGCCGATACGGATGATCTTCGGAGAAGAATTAAAAAGCTCGAAGACCAGCTAGCAGAATACGCTGCAATTGAAGACGACTTAGCGAATCTGAAACGCTTAATTCAGGAAAATGCCGAGCTCAAAGCTCGCTTGGCTCTTCTTGAAGGCGGCAGCCCCCTTCCTCCTCCGACTGAGGCCGCCCCCAGCGACTTTGCAATACCTGTGACCGAGGCTCCTCCCGTCACTCGACCTGAGCCAGTCGCCGAAGAGCCGACCGCTCCAGTAAAGAAACAGGCCGCAGAGCCTTCATCGTCATCGTCCTCACGCTCGGATAAGCCCTCCTCTGAGAAGTCGGATGCCGAACTTATCGACGAATTCGAAAGACTCTTGAATGATGAAGATTGAAACCTTCTCTCGTTCCCTTGCTGTAGCAACCCTCGTTTGGGGAGCAACTCTCTCCACTTCAAGCTCAGCCTTCGTTCCCGATCTCAAAAAAGAGATCCAACAGGGAATCAATCAGGTTCCGTTCGATACACTTTTCTCAAAATGGGAGAGGCAATACGGAGTTCAAGCGGTTGAACCTCTTTTAAATTTTGCTCGCCAAAAAAATGCCACTTCTGCCGAACGCTATCTCGCGCTGATGGGCGCCGCACGACTGGGTGGCGTATCGATTCAGCATCAAATTACGCCTTTTCTCGACGATCATGATTGGGAATTAAGATCTGCGGCTCTCCGATCCCTCTCTGCATTGCACGCACGTGAGAGCGCTCAAGGCGCTTTGCGTCTTTTAAAGGATCCTGCGCTGGTGGTTCGCTTGGCTGCTGTCGAGACCGCTCTGAATCTTAAGCCAGAGGGAGTATCTGAGGCTCTTCTCAGTGTTCTCGAAGATCAATCGAACTATTATCATGGAAACCCGTTATGGGTCCCCCCCCGTGCTTTGAATGCTTTGAGAAAACTAGGAATTCCATCAACGCTTCGTGCCCGTTACCAACGCTGGGCACTCTCCCTTCGCGTGAAGGATTTTGAGTTTAAGAAATCGGCAGCTTCGCTGATTCGGTAAGCAGAAAAGCGAAGGGCCAACTCATCCGACCCTTTCGGATCTTGTGGACAAGTCGGCCCTCAGATTTTCTCAACAAAGAGCAAATTACTGCTTTTCGTCTTCGATAATTTCAGCAATTTGTTCGATAGGAACAGCGCCGCTCACTAATTGACCGTTCACGAAAAAAGTAGGGGTAGAACGCACGCCCAACTTTTCGCCATAATCCAGGTCTTTTTGAACATTTGCGGCTTGGCGCTTCGAAGAAATGCATTCCTTGAACTTGTCTAGATTTGCTCCCACTTTCTTCGCGTAGCCTTCAAGACTTGCTGTGTCGAGCTTATCTTGACTCTTAAAAATAAGATCGTGGAAAGCAAAGAACTTGTCCGAAGACTGCTCATTCACGCAAAGTGCTGCTTCCGAAGCTGGACGAGCTTCTTTATGCATCGGCAAAGGGAATTGCTTGAAGCTAAAGTGCATCTTCTTACCGTAACGCTTCTTTAACTCATGAACTAAGTCAGCTCCACGAGCACAGAAAGGACATTGAAAATCCGAGAACTCGATCACTTGGATCGCTGCATCCTTCGAACCAAAAGAAGGCGAATCGCCTGCTTCTACTTTCATGTCCATCTTCGGTTTTTTGAAGTAAACTTCAACCGGTTGCCCCTTAGTGAGCTTTGCAACATAAGCTTGAACCAGTTCTTGCTTCTTGGTTCCCTGAATATAAGCGTTGATCCGCTCTTTGATTTGAGGAGTAACCTGACCGTCAGGAATACGCTTTTCTTTCACGAACTCCTTAAACATCTTGTCAGTTACTTTGACTTCGCCGCCCACTACTTTTTTACTGATAAAGTCGTCGGTACTCATGCCCGCTTTTTTAGCTTCGGCACCCACCAACTTGTCCACCATCATTTTATTCAAGCGCTCCATCTTTAATTCATATTCGCGCTTTTTGATTTCAAAGAAGTCAACCTGGCCATCGCCAATCAATTGTTCTTCAGTAATTTCTTCACTACCAATCTTCGCTACCACTCCAGCCTTAGGAGCTTCTTTATGAACTAAAACAGGCTTTGCTTTCGCTTGCTGATCAGAACAGGCTGAGATTACAGCAAACGCGCCGGCTGTAAGCAATGCCGTAGCGAGACTCACTGAAAGATACTTTTTATGGGGTTGCCGATGAATCACGAACTCTTCTCCTTTTAAGGCACCTCGAGGCAAGCTCTCGCACGGGGAACTTCAACAACGGGTGACGTGTTTTAAGACAGGCAAAACTGAGCGAGGTCGATCGTATTGCTAACTTCTTCGCGATGCAATCGGAAAGTAATTCACCCAAAGAGTCAAAGTGTCAAAGTGTCGACACCAGATCATGAAGGCGAAGCAACCCGACCCATTTCGTCCTCGATTTCACCACCGGCAAGACACTAATCTGACTCGATCGCTCTTCCATAATTCGAAGTGCGTCCTCAGCCATAAGCTGAGAATCAACCGTGATCGGATTCTTGGTCATTACATCGCTTGCACGTAGATTAAAGAACTGTTCACGATGCTGAAGCGCCCGACGCAGGTCGCCATCCGTGATAATCCCACGAAGAATTTGCTTTTGAACCACAAGTACGGCTCCTAACTTCTTTCGCGTGAGCTTTTCGATCACCTCATCCATGGATGCCTGGGGAGACACTCGCGGCACCTCCGCGCCTTGGTGCATCAGATCGGAAACTCTTAAATTCAGGCGTTTTCCAAGCGCTCCGCCCGGATGATTTTCGGCAAAGGCTTTGACCTGAAAACCGCGTACCCGCATCAATGCGACTGCGAGCGCGTCGCCCAAAGCCAATGCTAATGTCGTACTTGAGGTCGGTGCGAGATTATGGGGACACGCCTCCTTTTCTACTCGAGCATCCACCCAAGTGTCGCAAAGCTTGGCGAC
>CANJNU010000114.1 GCA_947475645.1 Bacteriovoracaceae bacterium
ATCGAGCGGCTTTTCTGTTTAAGATGAGCTTTTTTCAAAACTGGTTCCCGTTTTTAAGAGCTAGGCTTTGAGCTATTCTCTCAAGGTATCCCTAGAGTTTTCAAGGGAATTCAATTCGAGCAAGCGTGATTCAAACCTTCCCCTCCATTGTATCCATGTTTTTTAAAATGCGTGAGGATTTCAAAAAAAAACGATGAATTTTCTTGAGGCCTCATCCAGAGAAGTCAAAACTTTGACTTTTTAAGGGAGACGAAGAAGATGTCTTTCACGATCACTTGCTGCGAAGAGGGAAGTGCAGCTTGGGTTTTATTGAGTGAAGTAAGGATTTGTTGTTTTCGGTGGTGAAGCTCAGATTGCCAAATGGGGTGATCTACTTCTACATAAAGAGTTTGATCCTGAACGCGTAACGGGCGGGCGTGCTTTGCAATGACGGGACCCACCGCAGAATCCCAGCGGCCGAGAGCGTCGGCTTCGTGAATTCTTTGTTGCAGTGCGGGGTATCGGATTCCCGCTTTTTTTAAAATGTCGAGTAAGCGGTCAAATGCCATGTGAATAGGGGTTGGTCTTCAGTTGAAATTTGTGATGAATTGGGATTCATCTTCAACACGAATTCATTAGAATCGCTACTGGAATTCACCGAGGATTTAATGCGCAGTGTAATTTTATCGAAATCTTGGATTCGGCTCAGCCTCTGGGTCTGTTTCGCTTCCTCCGGGTGTGGCTATCACTTTCAGGGATCGAGGAACGAACTTCTTGAGCAGCAAGGAATTCGAAGTGTTTATGTAAAGCCTATGATCAACAACACCTTTAAAACGGGTGTAGAGAACATGGTTTATAATGCACTCGTAAAAGCACTGATTTTGCACCAACGAGTTCGTCTGCTTCCCTCTCAAGAAGGGGCCGATGCCGTGATTGAAGGCGTGGTTCAGAGTTCGCAATTTTCAGCGGTCGGTTGGGCCAGTGCCGATCGGCTGGCTCCCTTAAGTTCTAATCTCCCTGCCGGTGCGAGTCAGATTCAGCTGTCGAATCTAGATTCGTTCTCTGTTGCAACGGTGTTTTTGGCTCAATTAGCGTGCGAGTTTTCCCTCAACCGAATGCATCTAAAACCGGGTGAAAAACGCAAGATCTGGTCGAGCGCCTTCTCTTTAAATAAGCCGTTCCCCGCCTCGAATCAATTGGATGTTCCGGGAACGACTTCGGCTTTAATTAATGAAAGTGAGTTCGAGCGAGCCCTGGGGGAGTTAGCTACTGGAATGATGGCTGACGTGCATGAGTCGATGCTGGGGATGTTCTAAGTACCGCTCGAATTCACTGAGGGAGAATGATTTGCCTAAGTTAGATCCTAAAAAAATTCAAAGTGAACTGGACCAAGAACTGCTCTGGCCCGTGTATTGGCTTTATGGCAGTGAGAAAATGAAGTCGCGCGAGATCTTGAAGCGAATTCGAAGAATGGTGTTGGGAAGTCATCCTGATCCGTTTGGAGCAGAAGCTGTATTGGATGCGCAGGAGACTGATGCGAGATCGATTATTGAAATGGCTCAAAGCCCATCTTTAGGTGGGGGTGTTCGGTTGATTGTGGTGAGGGATGCTCATCAGATCAAAGAAGCTGATCAATTATCGGAACTTTTGGCCCCCCGGAAGAAACTGAGCGACCTTGAATTTGTGGTTGTTTTTCTTTCTAAGGATTTGGATGCTCGAAAGAAGTTTTCTAAAGTGCTCCTTGAGCAAGCTGCTGTCGTGCCTTGTGAAGACGTCGCCGAAGCGGATCGCGTTGCGTGGATTCAGTATTTATTGAAGCGCCGCGGGCTCGAAATCTCGACTGACGAGATGGCGAATTTGGTAGTCATGGATCCTTGGACTTTGGATTTGGTCGATATGGAGCTAGAAAAAGCCGAACTCTTTCGTCTGAATTCGAATTCAACAGAAGATGCGAGGGATGTCTTTCTTCCGGGAAGCGGGACTTTAAATGCCGTGGGGGGAGTGGATTCCTTCTTAGAAGCATTTTTTGGGCGGAACCTAGTTGAGGCCCTGGTGCGGGTGGATCGATTTGCCGACGAAGCGGATGAAGCGCTCCCTTTGCTTGGGCTGCTGGGGTGGAATGTGAAGCAACTGGCGCTTTGCGTGAACGATCGCGAACGAGGAACTCGCTGGGCGAAGCTGAATCCCTATGTGGCGGATAAGTTGCGGAGATGGGCAATGCAATGGACGATGGCGGATATAGAGCGCCTTCAAGCCTGTCTTTGTGAGCTCGACTATGGATTTAAGCAAACGCCATTACTTCCCCTGGGGCTTTGGAGTCGATTGGCTCAGCAGTTCTGTCGATAGTAAGGTCAGCAGAATGAAAAAAAAGCCCGCTCGAAGGAGCGGGCTTTTTCAATTCAGTCTCGTTGAATCGCAGCTTATTATTTGCCGGAAAGAACTTGCGGAAGAGCTTTCTTTACGAAGTGCGTTAAACGACTAATCTTGCGGGAAGCGCGTCCTTGAGGGATGCCGCCTTTAGAAGCTGCTTTTGCAAGGGCTTTCACAGCAGCCATATAAGCTGCTTTTGCCTTAGCGATGTCTTTTTCTTGAAGTGCCGCAATTGCCTCTCTGAGGGCAGTGCGGGTGGTGCTACGAATCATGGTGTTGCGTGATTGACGTTCGGTAGACTGTTTTGCACGCTTGGTCGATTGACGAGTATTTGCCATTTTGGCTTCCTTTTATCACCGGTAGGTTAATGCAGATGAACCGGTTCGAAGCGGATTTACTCAATAATTCCCGATTTTTCAAGTCTGTTTTTCAGTCGAAAGGGGCTTTTTGCTACTTACGACTTAAAAGCTCTTGAAGAAGAGCAAGAACATCCATCGGTTTAGGAAAAGACTCGAACGTCTCGGTTACTGAGAGCTTCTGTAGAATGGCTTGTGTCTCGGGCGTAAACCGTGAAGGCGTGTAGGCGAGAAGCGTAAGGGGGGCTGGGTCAAGGTGATTGATCTGCTTGAGCATTTCCAGCCATTCTGACTTTTCAAAGTCATCTAAATCCAGAAAGAGAATTCGATCTTCCGAAAAGAGGGGGGGCATCCCCGTTCTGTCAAGGAGTTGAACCTCGTCGCCCTGCTTTTGAAGTAGATTCGCGAGTTTTCGGAGAAGAACCTTTGCGGTAGCGTCGTGGGTATGAATTTCGAGAGTTTTTAGCGAAGAAGGGCGTCTCTTTTTCTCAAGGGGGAGTCCGGTGGGAGGGGTGGCACCATTTTCAGCCCAAAGCTTAAAAAAGTCGCGCATTGAAACAACGCCAAGGAGCTGTTGAGCAGACTTTCCACTTGCCCCGGCTACGATGGGAAGATGGCGAAACCCTCCTTTGAGCATAAATTGAGGGGCCTCTTCGAGGCGCGCGATGGGAAGTGTGGTTACATCGCGGGTCATTACGGTTCGAACCGGGCGATTGTCGCCCGGGTGTTCTTGAAGGTAGACGAAGTGCTTCAGTAGGTCTCGCTCAGTGAAAATACCCACTAAACGGTTGTCGTTGAGGTAGTCGACAATCAACAAAGACCCCACATTTTGCGAATTCATATGACGAACGCAATCTAAAATAGGCGTCTCTTTATCGACAAGCAGTGCGGGTGAAGTGTGAATCATGAGGAGGTCTCTTGATCCTGGAGTTGATTCACGTAGACCGCTACTCCTTCTTCGAGTGAAGTAAAGGGCAGCGTATAACCTTCGGATCGAAGGCGATCCATAGATGCCTCCGTAAAATATTGGTACTTGTCGCGAATTGAAATGGGGGTGTCGATGAATTCAATCTTCTCGGGTTTTCCAAGAGTCTGAAATACAGTGCGGACTAGATCGAGGAACGGACGGGCTTTGCCTGATCCAAGGTTAAAGATTCCTCTTCGAATTGGATGAGACAGCGCGAAGTGTAAAACGTTTACGACATCACCCACATAGATGAAGTCACGGCTTTGATGGCCGTCAGCGATTCCCTGTTTGTGGCTTTTAAAAAGTTTCATGCCGCTCGTAGATAAAATTTGATCGAAAGAATGGAGCACCACGCTCGCCATGTTCTTTTTGTGGCGCTCTCCGAAGCCGTAGACGTTAAAAAATTTAAACCCCCCCCAAGTGGGAGGATGTTGACCTTTCTTCTCTTCTTCAAGTGCCCAGACGTCGAAAAGCCATTTGGATCGTCCATAAGGATTCAGAGGTTTTAAATCGGCAAGTCGGGTTTCATCGTCTTTGTAGCCCTGGTCGCCGTTGCCATAAGTTGCGGCACTGCTCGCATAGATCATGGGAAGTTTTTTTTCAGCAGCAAAGGTCCAAAGTTTTTGAGAGTACTCTACATTCACTCGATGAAGAAACGCCTCATTCATCTCCAGTGTGCTGGCACACGCACCCAGGTGCACGATCGCTGAGAACGCGAGATGGGGCAATTTCTCAAAAAGCTCGTCGCGATCGATGAGGGTCCCAAAATCGATGTTTTGGTGTTCTGGGCGATCTTGAAAATGGGAAAGTGAATCGACGGAAATAAGGGGAATTCCCTTTTGATTGCAAGAGCGGGCGAAGGCACTTCCGATAAAACCCGCGGCTCCAGTCAGAAGCAGGGGGGAGGGTAAGGTCTGGTTCATCTTAGCCTCTAAAGTTCTCTGAATGAGTCCGTTTTGTAAAGACTTTTGAATTTCAGTGAGCTTCCCCTATGATGAAATAATGATGGGTACCTCGCGAAGAACTTCGCAATTGCTGATGGGTTTGTTGGGAGGTGCGTTTCTTTGCGCTCGATCTTTTGCCCTAAGTCCGCTCACGTTGGATGCTTGCTTCGAGAAAGCGTTGAAGCGAAGTGAAATTCTGGCGAGTCAACTCGAAGGAACTGAGCAGGCGGAAGAGCAGCTTCAGCAAGTGTGGGGCGGAATTC
>CANJNU010000115.1 GCA_947475645.1 Bacteriovoracaceae bacterium
ACGGCCTCCTTTGAATTCGAGAAACACGCAGTACTGAGAAAAATCCCTGCAATTCCAAGACAAGTAACAATTAACTTCATTTTATCATTCTACCTGAAGACTGGGCTGCGGTGCGTAGCTCCTGAAGCGCCTTCTTTCGATCTTTTTGAGCAAAAACCGCGGTGCCCGCTACAACGCAGTCCACCCCGGCCGCTCGGCACTTGGCCACGTTCGAGACCTGAATTCCCCCGTCGATCTGAATCAGATACTTTCTTCTGCCCTTAAGTCTGACCAACTGCTCGACCTTACTCAACGCTCCCTCGATGAACTTTTGGCCACCGAAGCCGGGATTCACGCTCATTACCAAAACCAAATCTACACTGTCCAATACCTCTTCGATCGCCGACACGGGCGTAGCCGGATTTAAAGAGACGCCAACCTTACAACCCGCATCGCGAATCTGATGAAGCAGTCGATCCAAATGTACGGTTGCCTCGGCATGTACAGTAATTCGATCTGCCCCCGCCTCTGCGAAGGCCGAAATCCATTGCTCGGGGCGAGATACCATCAAATGACAGTCAAGAGGCAGCTGAGTGAGGGGCCGCAACGTTGAAACGAGCCCTGCTCCAAAAGTCAGGTTGGGTACAAAATGTCCGTCCATTACATCTAAGTGAAGCCAATCCGCGCCCGCCTCCTCGACCTCTGCAACCTCCTTGGCCAAACATGAAAAATCAGCTGAAAGAATCGACGGCGCAATGAGGAGTGAGGCGAGTTTAGATTTCATGACTTCAACCCCTTGCCGCGCATGCCGTTCAAAAAGGCTGCGGCATCGACTTCTCGTTTCCCATCCCACTGAATTCTCTGCAACTCGAGACTTCCCTCGGTGGTACCTAAATAAAGCTTTCCATCTCGATCGAACAGCTCACCCGCATTTCCAGAAACATTCAAACTAAGGGTGGCCTGTTTGATTTTGAGTCGCTGCTTATCCGAACCCACCCAGATGCTCGTGCCCGGCCAAGGATTCAGCGCTCTGATTTTTCGATCGAGCACTACTGCTGGCTCTTCCGGATTAAGAACTTCCATCTCTTTGGTTAGCTTTGAAGCCGTAGTTACCTGTGTTTCGTTTTGAGAGATTCGAGGCAGGGTTCCTTCGGCTAGGCCCGTGAGTGTGGGAAGGATAAGTTGCGATCCCAACGCCATTAAGCGGTCATGCAGAGAACCCGCCGTATCACTTGGACCAATAGGTGTCTTCGCTTGAAGAAGTACGTCGCCCGCATCGAGTTTCTCTACCAGGTACATGGTGCTCACGCCGGTTTCGGTATCGCCACCCAAGATGGCCCATTGAATCGGAGCGGCGCCACGCCATCGAGGGAGCAACGAAGAATGAATATTAATACAACCGAGGCGAGGAAGTTCCAAAACATTCTTTCTTAAGATCTGTCCATAGGCCACGATCACAATCACATCAGGACGAAGTGCCTGCAGCCTTTCAAACTCACCGGGGAGCGAGAGTTTCTCGGGCTGCGCCACAGGCAACCCCAGTTCGAGCGCGGCTTTCTTTACGGCAGAGGCCCGCATTTCTAAGCCCCGTCCCACAGGCCGATCCGGCTGCGTGTAAACCGCCACCACCTCGTGCTCGAGATGAACTGCCTTCAGAGCAGGCACAGCAAATTCGGGTGTGCCCATAAAAACCACGCGTAATCGCATCGACCGCTCCTTGTTCAGAATCCATTACCCCTGCCGCGAGAGCCACTTCGTATCGCGGCCATCAGATCCTCTTCCCGTTCGGCGCGCTCCTTCACGAGCTTCTTCTTTGCCAGATCTCTTTTCAACGGGCTAAGGCGCTCAATAAAGAGCTTTCCCTCAAGGTGATCCATCTCATGCTGAATACACACCGCCTGAATTCCCTCTGCGAGTAAAGTGCGAGTCACTCCATCGATATCTTGATACTGAAGTTTAATCTTCTCGAATCGCTTCACTTCTGCCGTGTATTCGGGCACCGACAAGCAGCCCTCGGCAATACTCGTTTCGCCCTCTTTATGAATAATCTCAGGATTAATCACAATCAGCGGCTTCTTATTCTTAATGATCGATCCACCGGCTACTTCAACACCCGCAGGTGGCTCAATTCCCTCGGGTAAATCCTCTAGATCGTACTCGGTATCCATTACCAAAATACGTAAGAGAATACCCACTTGATTGGCTGCCAATCCAATTCCGGGCGCATCGTACATCGTTTCAAGCATGTCATCGGCAAGTCGGTGAATCGTTCGCTCAATGCGAACAATCGGAGCCGCTTTCTGCGCCAAAACAGTATCGGGATAAGTATAAATCTTAAGTTTTGCCATTTTATTTTTATTGCTTCAGGCGGGCAATGAGCGTTACTGCCACGGCCACGAAGATCAAGCTAGGAAGCCATGCGGCGAGCCACGGCAGTAACGCACCATTTGTCCCAAGGGATAATCCGACCGAGTAAAAAAGCCAATAGAAAAACGTAACCGAGAGACACAGACCCAGGTCGCGTGCAACGCTCCCTTCTCGCCTGCCGCGTATCGAAAATGGAATTCCAAGAGCGCACATAATCAGCGGAATGAAGCTCAAACTAATTCGAGAGTGAAAGTCTACTTCCTGAGTCTTGGTGTCGGCCCCTGCTTTACGAATGCGCTGCACATAGCTGTAGAGCTCCCGCAATCGTAGTCCCTTCACTTCCTTGTCAATCTCCTGAAAGTCCTTTGGACTCTCGATGATCTTCATCTCTTTTTCCTTGAACTGCTGCGTTAAAGGAAAGGGGTCCTCGCTGGGATACACCGTAACCATGCCGTTCATGAATCTCCAACCGTGATCGGTATAGACAGCCTTCTCGGCGTCCACCAGTTGGGTTAATCTAAAATCATCATCGAACTGATAAACCGACATGCCGTAGATTGTCTTTTGATTAGCATCGAAACGTTGCAGATTATAGATTACGTTTCCCGAGCGGTACCAGATCTTATCCTGTTTTAAATCTAAGTGAAAATCTGGACGTTTCAGCATCTCTCGCCAATAGTAGGAGGTTCGCTTTCTATACGTCGGGGGCAATATCCGATCCTGAGCCACGAGTAGCACACAGCAAATCAGTATAACGAGCGAGAAGATAATCAGGGAGATGCGCTTCAAACCCACACCAATCGAGAAGCACGCCGTGAGCTCGTTTGCCCGGCTGAGCCCTGAAAGCGTCATCACTGTAGCAAGAAGTACAGCGGGCGGAGTCATTTGAGCCAAAATATGGGGTATTGAGAGAAGATGATAGGTAAGCAGTTGATCGAGAGTGTACTTGGCATCGATGAAATCGGCCATAAATGACTGGAAAAAGAAGAATCCAGCAAAGGCGATTACGCCCACGCCCAGGTTCTTCATAAACAGGATTGCAATGTATCGGTCAAGGATCCGCATGCTCCTCCAGTCTACACCATTTTTTAGCTTTCTGATTGATACGATTCGAGGCTATTCTAAGAAGAATGGACCGAGCCTCCGAAACAAAACTGACCCCGTTTGCTTGGTTTAAGGAAAATCTACTCTCCTTTTTTTTTGCGCTCTTCCTCTTTTTCGTAATTCGATCGAGTGTGGTCGAGGCCTTTAAGATTCCCTCCGGATCAATGATTCCCACGCTGATGATCGGCGACCACCTTCTCGTCAATAAATTTGCATACGGCCTGAAAATTCCATTCTCGGAATGGGTAGCCGACCATCCCGTTTATTGGATTAAAAGATTACCCCCCACCCGGGGAGATGTAATTGTCTTCGTATACCCTAAAGACGAGAGCCTTTATTACATTAAGCGGGTAGTGGGTACACCGGGCGATACCGTAGAAGTGCGCAGTAAGATTCTCTACCTGAATGGTAAACCGGTGGACCGCCATCCGCTCGAGAAGACCGCCTCAGAGGCTCTATTTAAGTCATTAGGTGACCAAAAGTACAACTCGGAGTCGCTTACAATTTATCGAGAAAAGCTGGCTAGCTCGGAACATCTCATGATGACCGACAGACACAGTTATCTTGGAGAGAACTTCCCTGCGGTCAAGATTCCACCCGACCATCTCTTCGTTATGGGCGATAATCGTGATTTCTCTAACGACAGTCGCTTCTGGGGCTTCGTTCCCTATACGCATGTGAAGGGCAAGGCCACCTTCATTTGGCTCTCTTATTGGCCCCAATTCTCTGAAAGCCGCCTGACCTGGCACTCTGAGCGTATCGGACTATCTATTCACTAAGGAGCAAGCCAAAAGCTTACTCGGTCGAGCACGCTTCCCAGGCACCGCCTCAAAACAATCGGAAGCCTCAACGTGAGCCCCGCCAGAGCCGGGCCGATTTTATAATAGCCGAGGGTAAATGCGCGCCCTAAAGAGTTACGCTTCAGCCTCATGTCTCGAAATGCTCGCAATCGATGCAAGGTTTCTGCATCGGTCACATCAGCCAACGCCGTGGCCACATAGCAGGATAGAACCCCACCCATCTCCTTGTAGGCATTTCTGAAGTCCGCCTTATGGATAGCCTTATCGTTGGCCAAATACTTGCGCATCGTCTCGCGACAAACATGTACGAAAGGCATACCTTTGGCGAATAGAATATATTGATTCAGGTAGTGATAGAAATCCTTGATTCGCTCAGGTGTTTTGGTTCGATCATAAAGTTTTGCCAAGTCCCAATAAACTCCACTAATCAGCAGCAACTCCGAAATGTCCTTCTCGCGATCGAAGTGAGCTGGGCGCAACTGGCCCTCTTTTACTCCCTTCCAATCTTCAAGAATACGCAGGTAGAGGTGAAAGCATCTCACCGCTTCGGTAATTCGCTTATTCTCGAAAGCATGCACTCCCGACTGTGCGAGCGAGATTCGCCGCCTCAACATTTTTGC
>CANJNU010000116.1 GCA_947475645.1 Bacteriovoracaceae bacterium
ACTCCGGACACCTCAACCTTGATCCCCGCTAAAAGATCAGGATCGACCGACGTACGGAATGCCACCTTTTTTCCGAGCTTCTTCTCAAACGATTGAGCTACGGATTGAATATCAAGGTCCGTCATGGCCTCAGCAGAAACCAAGCGACCCAAAATTTTTCCCTGAGCAGTGAGTGCGGCCTCTTCGTATGCCGCACTAATTTCACTCAGCCAAGAGAGGCGTTCATTTTGAGCCAAAAGGGTCAAAAACTGCCTTAAAAGCCTCTCACTGTTCAGCTTCTCGGTGAGGGCCTCAACGACCTTCACTTTTTCACTCGTCTTCGTGGCAGCAGAACAGAGCACCTGCTTCAGGTCCTTCCGATCCTTCACCATGCCCGCAAAGCCCTGAAGCTGAACACCCAGCACATCAATCGCCTCGCGTGACAGTCCGCGCTCAACAGCCGTCTCAAAAAGCGCCTTCGAGTAGGATTTTGCTAAACTCATTTCGAAGCCCCCATTTGAGCCGAAAACTCTTCAGTCATTCTTATGCGGTCGCTCTGAGTGAGACGCTCTTTAAGAAGAGACTCAGCTCGCGCAACAACGGTCAGCGCTAGCTCTGTCTTCAGCTCGGCCTTCAACTCTTTCGTCATCGCATCGACCGTAAGCCGGGCGTCACTGACGATACGAGCACTCAACTTCTGCGCTTCCGCAAGTACTCTCGACTTCATAGCCGCTGCGTCTACAGAAAGTTGCGCCTGAAGCGCCGATCTTTCTGCGTCGTAGCCTACAAGCTTCGCTTCGGCGTCCTGGTTCTTCGCGTCGGCATCGGCACGACCCTGGCTTGCCTGTTGTGTTTGTTGGGCGATTTGATGATGTCGGTCCCGAACAAAATCCGCCACTGGCTTGCGCCCCTTATAAATCAGGAAGCCCACCAGAATTGTAAAATTAAAAAAGGGCAGAATGAGTTCCTTCATTAGACCTTCCTCGATAGAAGCTTCTCTGAAATCATTTGCGCCAATCCTTCGACCTCTGCAGACAACTCCGACTTCATCTGAGCCTTCTGTTTGGCCAGATTCTCCTGAGTCTGCTGAGTAATCTTTCGGGCCTCGTCGCGCGCATGAGAGAGAATTAAAGTCTCCTCTTTCTTCGCTTCTGCGATCAGGCGGTCAAATTCTTCGCGTGTGCGAAGGCGGTCACTCGTAATCTTCTGCTGGTACTCATTGAGCTTTGCATTCGCTCGCGCCAGGATACGTTCAGCTTCCTCGAGATCGCCTATCGTCTTCTTGCGACGATGTTCGATGAGCTTGAGGAATGGCTTGAAGTAAACGGCGCTTAACACGAAGTAAAGCACGACAAAAACAGCAAATTGAAGAAAAAAAGTGGAGTTGAGTTCTAATTGCTCAAGTATGGGACCCACGATGCGTCACCCCGACATCTTTATATTGGAACGAGATGGTTGGGACGTAACACGTCTGATCCCGAGGGGTCAAGGGATTCTACCGATTACGTAGACGGAGGAGAAAGTGGCTCTCTGGGTGGTGCGTAAGTGTTCGCCATCTTCGAACTCCCCTCAAAGACAACCCCCTCATCCACGCTTAAACTCGGTGTAATAATATTCCCACGGAAAAAACCGGGACGGTGAATTTCGACTCGTCGTGTGGCCCGAACGTCGCCATGAAACTCTCCGCTAATAATCACCACGCCCGCCTCTACGCTCGCAAAAACCTTGGCACCGTCGCCTACAACCAGCGTATCTGGAGTGTAGATCTCACCCCGAAATCTGCCGCCAATTCTGACGGTTCCCTGAAATGACAACTTACCTTCAAACTCACATCCTGGGTCGATTATCCCAGTCAGGCCGGCGAAGGTTGCGGGTACACTAAGATCGTTGGGCTTATCCACACGGTTCCTTTCGAGATGCTAGATCTTCTGATTCTGCAACGCTTCGATCAACCGATCAAGATCTTGCCGTGTTGAATAGTGAAATACAATCTTGCCCTTTTGAGCCGTGCCCTTCACCTCAACCTTAGCAGACCAATACCGTGTCAAATCCTGGCCCACTGTTCGTAAGCGCTGCTCAACCGGACTGGTGGGTGGCACGCCACTCGCGGCCAGTGCCGTCGCGGAGTCGGCTCGCTTCAACTGCTCCACAAGGGCCTCGGTGTCGCGAACACTCAGTCGCTTCTCTACCACTTGCGCCCTTGCGCGCAACTTCAGATCATTATCCTCTAAACCCGCAAGAGCCTTACCATGACCGAAACTTAAAATCTGACGCTTAAGGTCGTCGATGATCGCTTCGGGTAACTTAAGAAGACGCAGAAAATTTGCTATGCTTGCCCGATCCTTACCAACGCGGCGCGCAACCTCTTCCTGGGTGAGCGTAAAATCTTGAATCAACTGAAAGTACGCAAGGGCCTCGTCGACGCAGTTTAGATTTTGGCGCTGAATATTCTCAACAAGCGCAATTTCAAGAGACTCACGATCGGTCGATCGACGAATCACGATAGGGATCTGCTTAAGTCCCGCCAATTTTGACGCCCGCAGCCTTCTTTCGCCCGCGATCAACTCGTAGGCCCCTAAAGAAGTTTTTCTCACCACGAGCGGCTGAATAATTCCGTTTGCACGAATCGACTGCGCCAACTCCTCGAGAGCCGACGGCTCAAACTCGCGGCGTGGCTGATACGGGTTGATATTAATTTCTTCGGGGCGAACCATGGCGATTCCCTGCTGCCGATCTCGATTCTCGCCCGAAGCCGCGGCTCCACCCGCCTGAGACGGTAACGGAGATCCTTGCAGTAATGCGCCTAAGCCTTTTCCTAATACTGGTTTTTGAGACATCAAATACTCCCTCAACAGATCAAATCATGCTTGAAGCCGAATGCACGCCTGGTGCAGGGGCCGCTCTACCACTCAGTCCAACCACCGGCTGCGGCTGGTGCCGAGCCAAGAGCTCTTTTGCCAAATTCAAATACGCGGTGCAGCCCTTTGAGTCGATATCATAAAGCACAATGGGCTTACCGAAACTCGAGCATTCACTTAAACGCACATTACGCGGAACGACGGTATCAAACACCTTATCCGCAAAGTGTGTCCGCACTTCCTTAACCACTTCGTTGGCCAAATTATTTCTACCGTCAAACATGGTCAAAACAATTCCTTCGTTCTCAAGCGCCGGATTAATACTTTGGCGAATCAAAGAGACCGTATTGAGCAGCTGACTCAATCCTTCAAGAGCAAAGTACTCACACTGAAGGGGAACTAAAAAACTATCTGCCGCATTCATGGCGTTAATCGTCAACATCCCCAACGAGGGAGGACAGTCCAATAAAATATAATCGAACTGGCCGCGAATGCTAGCCAATGCCGCCTTGAGCTTTGACTCACGAGCGAACGACGTAACAAGTTCAATTTCTGCGCCCGCTAGGTCATTGGTCGCTGGTGCTAGCCAAAGATGATCCACCTCGGTCTTCAAAAGAATGTCCGAAAACGAGAGCTCTCCAATCAGCGCCTGATACACTGTTCTTCCCGCACTGATATTGCGGTCAACACCCAGTGCCGAAGACGCATTCCCTTGCGGATCTAAATCAATCACTAGGGTTCTTCGCTCGGCAAGGGCGAGTGACGCCGCCAGGTTAACGGTTGTTGTCGTTTTACCCACGCCGCCTTTTTGATTGGTAATCGCAATAACTTTACCCATAACGCCCCTCTTCGGTGCTCTCAAGGGAGCGCCTCTGTGGGCGCTCCCTTTTTTTGTGGTGTGGTTGGTGTGGTTGATCCTGAAACTTCGAAACAAGTGGAGAAAATTCGGATGTCGTGGGCTAAGCCTTTGAAAACCTTAAGGGAAGTGGCTCGAAATCAAACCTGAGTAACCGCCCTCTCGGAAGAGGCTAGCCGTGAATGGATGAACGATCAAGCGTTATTGACGGTTCATTCAATTTTGATTGTTCCACGTGGAACAATATCCTCGACTAGTCAAACGACTACTCACTTCAATGTTCCACGTGGAACACGGACTAGTCGCACTATCCGACGGCGCTTCTCTTCTGGGCCCACCCGATACTCGTGAGTATCTGCCCATTTTAGCTCATTTCTATGCGGGGACAGCTGAAACTCCGCCCATTCGGCATCCCATCCTGGGCCCTTAAGTAAAACCAACGTGTTCCACGTGGAACATTCCCGAAACCAAGTATAAATTCGAGTGACGGGCCCAACTGCGCGAGCAACAATCGATCGTACTTGCGTCGAGCCAAGAATCTTCTCTCCCCGCCCACTCACGGCGCGAACATTCTTCATCCCCAGCTGTTCGATAGTATCGCGAAGAAACTCTGCTTTTCTTGCCTCTGAATCGACAACAATCCACGAGTCATTCTGAATAATTCCCGCCAAAAGACCGGGTACTCCACAGCCTGAGCCCAAGTCCATCGCTGGAAACTCAACAAGTCCCGATTTCAAGAGCTCCCAAACATCAACCCAATGCCCATGTAGAAAGTCTTCGGGTGAAGTGAGGCGTGTTAAATTCTGAACTTCGTTTCCAGCTACCAACAAGTCATGAAACCTCAGCGCAGTCTCCACGACCGACGGATCGACCGCAGGATAAGCCAACACCAACTCATCACGTAAGTTCACTCTTATGCCTCGAATCTCGCATCTTCAGATGGATCATTAAACTTGCTACTGCCGCTGGCGTAACGCCAATCATCCGAGACACCTGCCCGAGCGTCTCTGGACGTGCTTGGCGTAGTCGCCCACGAATCTCAGTCGACAATCCAGACACCTGCTCAAAATTCAGATCGATGGGAATACGGACCTGTTCATTCTTAATAACGCTATGCATTAAATCAACGTCGCGCTGAATGTATCCTCGGTACTTCACTTGAATC
>CANJNU010000117.1 GCA_947475645.1 Bacteriovoracaceae bacterium
GGGCAATTCTAATTCTTGGCTTGGGATTTATCTCGGGCTGTGCGAGGGCTCCGGTTCAACCCTCTGAACGTCAAAATTCAGATCAAGTGCTTGCCGAGATTTGCTCCGTGGGCAGCGGCATTCGGTCGGTGGAGGGTTCGGTTTGGATGAAAGCCAAATCGAAAGACACCTCGGGGCAGTTTCCAGCGCAGGTGCATGCCGAAGGGCAAGACGAGCTTCGCTTAGTGGTAACCAATTTATTGGGAGGAACTGAAGCGGTACTGACTCTCAAGGGTGAACGCTACTCGATCGAGGTTCCAAATCGTCCTGATCAAACTCAATCGGGCGACTCGAGCTGGGGTGGAATACCGTTGCGTTGGGCGCAGATTCTCTTTTTAGGCAAATTTCCATGTCCTGATTTGAAGAGAATTACTCAGCTCAATCCACAATGGCTTACTGACGGTGGATTGCGTGTCGACACGCCAGATGAGTTAGGACATCCTAGTGAAACATTTATCTATCGAATTAAGAACGTTGCGGGAAGAGCCTGGTCTGAAGCGATGCGTTGGGAGCGAAGAGGGGTGGCGGGCTCGCCTGTAGCTTGGGTTGAGTTTAAATTTGAAGATCCGGATTCAAACACGCGGAGTCCGAAAAAGTGGGAAGCTCGAAGTGAAGTAGGAGAAGTACGAGTGAAGTGGAAGGATCGGCAATCTGCCCTCCTGCGTTGACACGAATCTGCATCTCGGGTAGCTAATTTAAATTGGGGGAAGAGTTCGTGTAAAGCGAACTCGCAAAGACAGCATGATCCTTTCTTCTTTCTCTCGTAGTGGTGGGAAGCCGTTTTTGTCGTACAAGACAATTGTGATTACGGGAATGTGTGCGGTGTTGGGGCTGGGACTTTCGGGTTGTTTCTCTAAAGAGAAACAATTTAAAAATACGCTTCGTTTAGCAACCCCCGCAAAAATTAAAGGGCTTGATCCCGCTCACTCAGACGACATGTACTCAGGAATTGAAGTGAGTCGGGCGTATGAAGGTTTGCTTCAGTATCACTATTTAAAGCGTCCGTATGAGCTCGAAGCCAACTTGGCCGAATCGATGCCAACGATCAGCAAAGATGGCAAAACCTATACCTTTAAGATTCGCAAAGGCGTTCTATTTCAAGACGACCCCTGCTTTAAGACGACAGAGGGCAAAGGGCGAGAGTTAAACGCCTCTGACTTTGTGTACTCGTGGAAGAGACTTGCAGACCCAAAAACGGTTTCGACCGGTTGGTGGATTCTCGATGGCAAATTGGTGGGATTAAATGCTTGGCGCGATGAGGCCTCGAAAAGTGGTGCAGCCGACTACACTCAAGATGTAGAGGGACTTCGGGCCCTGGATGCGTACACACTTCAGTTGAAGCTAGTCAGTCCTTCGGCACAAATTCTTTATAATATTGCGCAGCAATTTGCTTTTGCCGTTCCACACGAAGCGGTTGAGTTTTACGGAAAAGAGCTTTTGAATCACGCTGTAGGAACTGGACCATTCCAATTGGTCGAGTTTAACGGTGCTTCTAAAGTGATCTGGAAGAAGAATCCTACCTTTCGCCAACAACTCTATCCGTCCGAGGGGGCTTCGGGCGATCGCGAAGCAGGCCTCTTGGTGAATGCCGGACAGCCCATTCCCTTTGTTGATGGAATTGTTACGACTGTTTTTGAAGAGTCTCAGCCCGCCTGGCTGAACTTTTTAGCGCAGAAGCTCGATGCAAGTGCGATTCCTAAAGATAATTTTAATCAGGCGATTTCTGAGTCGAAGGGCCTAGTCGAAGAGCTAAAGGCCAAGGGGATTGTTCTTCATAAGGCCCCCACCCTGGATGTAACACATCAAACCTTTAATATGGCTGATCCCGTGGTTGGAAGGAATAAGTACCTGCGTCAGGCGCTCAGCATGTCGATCGATCGAGCTCAAATCATTGAGCTCTTTCATAACGGCCGTGGAATTTCGGCGCAGACGCCGATCCCTCCGGGAGTTTCGGGTTATGACGAAGCCTATAAGAATCCTTACGTGCAGTATGACGTGGCTAAAGCAAAAGAGCTTTTAGTGAAGGCAGGCTTTCCAGGCGGAAAAGGATTGCCTGAGCTTGAGTACTCGACGATGGCTGATACAACCAGTAGGCAGATGAGCGATGCATTAGCGAAGAGCTTTGATGTCCTAGGGGTCAAGCTCAAAGTGAACTCGTACTCTTGGCCCGAATTTCAGAGAAATATTCGTGAGAAAAAAGGTCAGATTTGGGGCATGGCTTGGGGTGCGGACTACCCAGATGCCGAGAATTTTTTACAGCTCCTTTATAGTAAGAATTCGTCGCCAGGACCTAACGATGCAAACTATTCGAATGCAGAGTTTGATCGGCTTTATGAAAAGTCGCTGACGTTAATGGAGTCGCCGGCACGGACGATATTGTACAAGAAAATGGCTCAATTGATCGTCGAGGATTGCCCCTGGATTTTCGAAATGCATCGATTAAGTTTTGGTTTAACGCAGCCCTGGTTGAAGAATTACAAGCCGCATGATTTTGATCATGCACGTGCGAAATATTATCGACTTTCAAAATAGTGGGAAGGAAGCCCTGCGATGTTGATCTATATTCTGAGGAGAGTCCTTGCGACGATTCCAACGATTTTTGGAGTGGCGCTGCTTATTTTTGTTCTCTTTAATGGAGTGGGCGGTGATCCAACTTACCAAATGGTTGGAAAACACGCCACGCAGAAGCAAGTTGAGGAAGTTCGGCACGAATACGGTTTGGATCAGCCAAAGGTGGTTCAGTTTGGAAACTACTTAAAGCAGATTGTTACCTTCGACTACGGACGTAGTTTTTCGACGAAGCAAGAAATCAGCACCATGGTAGCGCGAGGAATCGGGCCATCATTAACGCTTACTGTTCCAGCGTTTATGTTTACCACCTTCTTATCGGTTGCCTTAGGGCTGCTGGTTGCGTATTTTCGCGGTCGAGCGGTAGATCGAATTGTGGTGTTTTTATGTGTGGTAGGAATGAGTTTACCCATGCTCGGGTACATTCTCTTTGGTCAGTACTATCTAGCGTTTAAGGCTGGGCTGTTTCCTATTTCGGGCTTTGATTATGGGTGGCCCGATCGCTTTGAATACATTCTGCTTCCCATGCTGATTATGATCGTAGTGAGCTTGGGTTACGACGTACGCTTTTATAGAACCGCTGTTTTAGAAGAAGTGAGTCAGGATTACGTGCGCACTGCTCGGGCGAAGGGTTTAAGCGAGTCGCGGATCTTTATGAAGCACGTTTTAAAAAACAGCATGATTCCAATTTTAACGAACGTGGTGATCGAGATCCCTTTGCTTATTTTGGGGGCATTTCTTTTGGAGAGCTTTTTTGGAATTCCTGGAATTGGTGGAATTACGATCGACGCCATTCATAATAGCGACTTGCCGGTAATTAAAGCGATGACCACCTTACAGGCGTTGCTTTTGATTCTGGGTAATCTTGCCACCGATATACTTTATACGCTGGTTGATCCGAGAGTGAGTCTGAAATGAAAAGTCGCAGCCTACTGGGTGATGCATGGACTCGATTGAAGCGAGATCGATTTGCCATTTTTGCCTTTACCGTAGTCTTTGCTTATACTTTTATCGCGTTATCAGCAAAGCTGGGTTGGATTGCTACTCCTTGGGACCAATCGGTGGGAGCGGCGTATGCCCCGCCGTCATTTCATTCGCTTCAAACCGTATTTGGGACAGATATTTTCGGTCGAAGTGTTTTTTATAAGGTCATACACGGTACGCGAATTGCGATGAGTGTAGGATTGGTCTCGGCCTTAATCAGCGTTCCGATTGGTATCTTCTTTGGAGCTATTGCAGGCTATTTTGGTGGGCGAACCGATGATCTGGTAGTTTGGTTCTACACCACTCTTTCATCCATTCCGAACATCATGCTGCTGATTGCAATTACCTTTGTTTTGGGTAAGGGAATGGCAGCGATCTATTTTGCGTTAGGAATTACGGCATGGGTAGGTCTGGCTCGTGTGATTCGTGGTGAATTTATAAAGCATAAGACTCGTGATTATGTGGTCGCAGCTACGAGTTTAGGGGCGAGCCACTTTTCGCGTATTTTTAAACATATTTTACCGAACGTGTCGCATTTTGTAATCATCAACTTTTCGATTCAGTTTGTATCTGCCATTAAGTCAGAGGTAATTTTGTCGTTTCTGGGTCTCGGTGTTCAGGGGCAACCGAGTTGGGGCGTTATGATTGATGATGCTAAGCTTGAGTTGTCGCGGGGGGTGTGGTGGCAACTAGCAGGGGCGACTACAGCAATGTTTGCGATTGTGCTTGCTTTGAATCTTTTGGGAGATTCATTGCGAGACGCTCTCGATCCTAAGATTAAGTGAGAGAAGACCATATGAGCTATCAGGGTGGGAACGAAAAGATTCTGGAGATCAAGAACTTAAAGACCTCTTTTAATACGGAAGAGGGCGAATTGGTTGCTGTGGATGACGTGAGCTTCGACGTATATAAAGGTAAAACACTGGGAATTGTGGGCGAATCGGGCTGTGGAAAGAGCGTAACGAGTCTCTCGATTATGCGTCTTATACCCAGTCCTCCTGGCAGGATTGTGGGTGGAGAGATCTTGTATCGGGGTCAGGATTTACTGAAGCTTCCTATCGAAAAGATGCGAAAGATTCGCGGCAACGAAATTTCAATGGTTTTTCAGGAACCCATGACTTCACTCAATCCTGTATTCACTATTGGAAATCAGATTTGTGAAGCGATCGAACTTCATCAAGACCTTTCCAAACGCGAAATTCAAAATAAAGCGATCGAGATGCTGAAGCTGGTAGGTA
>CANJNU010000118.1 GCA_947475645.1 Bacteriovoracaceae bacterium
GAAGGGGCTGCTCAGAATAATCTCAAGAACGTCTCGATTCAATTTCCGTTAGGTGTTTTCACCTGTGTAACGGGAGTTTCAGGAAGCGGAAAGAGCACCCTTGTAATCGACACACTTTACCGAAGTCTTCAGAAGGAGCTCTACGGGGCAGAGCCGGGAGACCTTCAGATTAAGGGCGTCCAAGGACTTGAGCACGTCGATAAAGTGATCGATATCGATCAGAGCCCTATTGGAAAAACTCCCCGCTCAAATCCGGCCACGTATACGGGGCTCTTTGGTCTCGTCCGCGATCTGCTTGCCCAACTGCCAGAATCTCAAGTTCGAGGTTATGGGCCGGGCCGTTTTTCCTTCAACGTAAAGGGTGGCCGTTGCGATGGCTGTGAGGGAGACGGTGTAAAAAAGATTGAGATGCACTTTCTACCCAACGTATTCGTCGAATGCGATGTTTGTCAGGGCCGCCGCTATAATCGAGAGACTCTGGACATTAGGTTTAAGGGAAAAAATATTGCCGACATCTTAGCCATGACGGCCGCTGAGGCCTATGAGTTCTTTGATGCCGTCCATACTTTAAAAACTAAACTTAAAATTCTGAACGACGTGGGTTTGGGCTATTTAAAGCTCGGCCAAAGCGCAACCACCCTCTCGGGCGGGGAAGCGCAGCGAATTAAGCTCTGTAAAGAGTTATCTAAGCGACCCACGGGGCGAACGATCTATATCTTGGACGAGCCCTCAACGGGACTTCACTTCGATGACGTAAAGAAGCTCATTCAAATTCTTCAGAATCTGGTGGACCAGGGCAATACGGTGATTGTAATTGAGCACAATCTCGACATCATTAAGACGGCCGACCACCTCATCGACATGGGGCCAGACGGTGGATCGGGTGGGGGCGAGATTGTTGCCCAAGGTACGCCCGAAGAAGTTGCCGAAGTAGCTCGCAGCTACACGGGCTTCTATTTGCGGCGCTATCTAAAACCACAATAAAAAAAGGGCGGCTTCGAGAACCTCGAAACCGCCCCTCATTAACTCTGTGTTGAAATTAGATCTTCACGAACGCGATAACGAACGCGTAAAGTACCAAAGATTCGATCAGTGCAAGACCGATGATCATTGGAGTGAAGAGTTTTTCTGCGGCGGCTGGATTACGTGCAATACCTTCCAAAGCAGCTGCGGCAGTACGGCCCTGAGCAATTGCTCCGCCGAAGGCTGCGATACTGATTGCCAAACCCGCACCCAAACTTCTGTATGGATCTGCTGCGCCGTCAGAGGCCATAGCCACGGAAGCGCCAAAGGTCATTAAAACGGTACTCAAAACTAAAATCGCGTTACGGAAGCTCATGAGAATTTCCCTTTCTTTTCTCTCAGTGGTCGTGTGCTATCGACAATGAAATATAGACCATCGTCATCAAGCAGAAGACGAAAGCCTGAATAAAGGCCACAAAAACCCCAAGCCCGTAAAAAATTACAGGAATGAGGTATGGAGCCAATCCGCTAAAAACATGTAAAACTACGTGATCGCCCATAATATTTCCACGCAAACGCATCGATAGCGAAAGCGGGCGAAAAATATGTGACGCCAACTCAATAACAAGCATTAAGGGGGCCAACCAAACGATCGGACCCAAAAAGTGCTTTAAATAACCGAGGCCATTCGCGCGGAGGCCTGCAAGATTATAAAATATAAACACGAATACGCCCAAGGCAAGGGTTGTGTTTAAATTCTCGGTGGGAGGCAATACACCCGGAATCACACCCAATAGATTGGACAGGAAAATAAATACAAACAACGATCCAATCACAGGAAAGTAGGTTCCTGCGTTATGGTGGCCTAAAACGTTTTCTGTCATCTTGTAAAGCGACTCGGCCACAATCTCGAAAAAATTACGGTAGGTCAGCCGTGATTCGGGCACTAACCCCTCTCCCGGTGACTTCACTACTGCACTCAGTTGAGCGCGAGCTACCCAGGTGGTTGCAATCAAAATAGCTCCCACCAAAATCGCCATGAGAACGTGATTTGGGTAGTCGCCCAAACCAAAAAACTCTAACCAGTTAAAAACTTTTGCCTCATGCATGCTCAACAACCCTTCGGCTCCAAAAGTAGCCGCCCACAAGTGGCACTACGCACACTGTGGAAATCCCGAGAGACACTGCAACCCTGAAATAGGGACTCGCAGACTCAGAAACCAAATTCAAAGCCGTTATCAAGATTCCCACGCAAACTAACTTAAACAGTCCCCAATAGGAAGCCCGAATTAACAGGGGGGTGCGTTTTTCTTGAGAAACCAGGCCTAGATCGAGGATCATAGCAACAACTCGGGCTAGGGAATAGAGGCTACAAATACTCAAGAACCAGAATGCGCCAAACACCACAAGAGCTTTAAGAACTCCGGGCTTCCCCCAAAGTTGGTACGAAATTACAGCTTTCGATGCCGCAGCCCAGATCCACGCAACATGAAAAAACGGGCGCATCAGGCTGAAAGTAAACTGTTCAGATGCGGTTCTCATGGGCAAGTCTGGATGGTTCAAAGTTTAGGTTTCCTTCTGTCCGAGTTTTTTTTGCCGCTGATACAGTCGAACGATCGCAGCCGTCAAGCCGCCAAGAGCGCCCAAGATCAAAATCAAAGAGGGGGCACCCAACCACCGCTGGCATAAGTAGGCTAGTCCTATTCCCATGCCTACGAGCCCCATCAATTCTCCACTTAATACTGCGAACTCTTGCAGTCCTTTCAACCAGAACGGTGTCTCGTTGGGGTCCATGGGCGTCCTATCTTTTTTTCTGATGAAGGCGTTCTTTAATTCGAGCCAATTTAATCAAGATCACTTTAGGGGCGGGGTAGGTGCCCTTCAGGGCTTCGTAGTCTCGATAAGCGTCGTCGAGGCGCTCAAGTTCCTCGTAGCACGATGCAACTCCAAATTGGGCCTGAACAAAAAAGGTGCCGTGTGGATAGGTTTTTAAGTAGGTCTCATACGCCGAGAGTGCTTCGTGGTAGGCGCCCCCCGATCGGCTCGCCGTAGCAGACTCACCCTTTTGATCGCCTCGGGTGTAGTGGGTGAGGGCAATTTCGTAGAGCGCCTTTTCAGCCCAGGGTGTTCCCGGATAACCCTGATAAAGCTGCTTGTAGCAGAGAAGGGCTTCATCAAATTGCCAGAGATAGAAATGACTCTTTGCGATTTTATACGCGTATTCTGCCGCCTCTTCTGGGGCGGGCTTCAACCGAAGTAGTCCCTGATAGTGTTGAATCGCTTGGTCGTACTGCTCCGTCTTCACGAAGTAAATATCCCCAATCTGCTTCTGAGCCTCCCAAGCCAGTACCGGGTCGGCCTGCGCGCTGGTTGAGTAGGCTGAAAACTTCTTCACCGCTTCGGAGTACCGATTTAGAAACATCACCTCTGTGTGTGCAGATCGATAAAGAGCCTGCGAACCCAGCTTTCCCTTGGGGTCCTTCTGAACCACTTTATCAAACTCGGTTACGGCTGAAATGTAGTTGCCATCGTTCCAGAACTTCTCGGCCAAAACGTAATGTCTCTTGGGATGATTCGCGGTGCAGGCGCTGGCCGTGAACAGAACCACCAAAATTAATACACATTCAGCAAGATTGGATCGCAGAAACCTCACTCAGCCCCATCACTTCCTGACTCAACTAACGGCTCAATTCCCTGGGGTGCCTCAGCAAGGATCTCAAACGATACCAGTTTCTCGCCCGGCGTTACGCTCATCAGTCGTACACCCTGGGCCATACGGCCCTGTTCAGAGATGCCGGCCACATTCGTGCGAATCATCTGGCCCTTGTTCGATACTAACATCAGGTCGTCCTTGGCGGAAACCTGGCGCGAGCCTAAAACGGGGCCATTCTTGTCCGTGGTCTTCATGGTAATCACGCCTTTGCCGCCGCGTCCTTGGTGTCTAAACTCGGCCACAGGAGTTCTCTTCCCATATCCGCCTTCAGTCACGATAAGAACTTCGCTCTCTTTCTCTGTCTCGCCGCTCAACATCTCCATTGAAACAACGCGATCACCTTCGTCTAAGCTCATTCCAATCACACCGCGAGCGGCGCGGCCCATCGGCCGAACATCCTCTTCACTAAATCGAATACTCATTCCATCCTTGGAACAGAGAAATACGTCGCTTCTTCCCGAGGAGATCTTCGCGCTCAACAGCTCGTCTCCTCCGTCAATCGTAATTGCCATAATTCCAGCGTTCCTTACATTGCTGAAATCGCTCAAAGGTGTCTTCTTGATCACACCCAGGCGGGTGACCATTACTACAAATTGATTATCTGTAAATTCACGTACCGCTAAAATAGCCTGAACTTTCTCGCCTGCCGCAAGTGAGATCAAGTTCACAATGGCCTTACCCTTACCGATTCTCGATGCCTCGGGGGTCTTATAGACCTTGAGCCAGTACATTCGACCCTTGTCCGTAAAGCAGAGTAAATAACTTAAGGTGGTACATCTAAAAATCGATGTCACAAAGTCTTCGTCACCCGTGGTTACGCCGCGAACTCCCTTTCCGCCACGCTGTTGCGCTCGGAACATCGAGGGATCGGTTCTCTTAATGTACCCCGTATGAGTAATTGAAACGAGAACCTCTTCGTCTGCAATCAAGTCCTCTATTTCGAATTCTGTAAGCTGCTCCTGCACGATCTCGGTGCGTCGAGCGTCTGCATACTTCTCTTTAATCTCGGCAAGCTCCGTCTTAATCTCTTCGAAAATCAGCTCGTCGCTCGCGAGAACCGTCTTAAGCTCAGCGATTAACTTCAAAATCGCATTAAACTCATCAATAATCTTTTCGCGTTCCAAGCCCGTAAGGC
>CANJNU010000119.1 GCA_947475645.1 Bacteriovoracaceae bacterium
CAAGAAGTTCGAGAATCTTGTTGAGTTTCTCAGTATTCGACCCGGTATCGGTTACGATCACAGTGTTGGTTTGATCGTAAGCAACGATGCGGGATCGGGAGGGCATAAAGTTTCTAAAGGTTCGAGACACTTCTTCCGCGCTGATGTATTTCAGCGGAAAAATGCGAGTAATTAAAGCATCGGTATTGGGTGAATTCTCACCGGAGAAGGTGGGAACCTGCTTGTCGCGGGCGTCAGTCGCACGCATAATACGAATGTAGTTGCCCGAGGGTAGAAGTGCAAAACCGTTGATATCCAAAGCAGTAAGAAATGCTTTCCATGCGTCAGCAACACTTACGGCAGAATTAGAGATGATGGTAACGCGACCCTTTACGTCTTTATCTAGAATGAAATTTTTCCCAGTGAGTTTGCCTAGGGTCTTTGCGATATCAAGAATATCAGCGTCCGGGAAATTGAAATCGGTTACGATTTCTTTGCTTCCTTCGCCAGAATTCATATCCACCTGAATGGGCTTAAGTTTGCTCTTCTGAATAACTCCGCTGTTGGCGTTACCGCCCATCGAAAGACTTGAATCGATAGGTGTTAGGGAAGGGCGCTCCGTTCGATTGGCTGTGGAATTAGGGCGACTGAGTGGCTGCTTAGAATGTGCAACGGCAGGAGCGCTCGAAGGAGGAGCATCCGCTTCATCTTCTTCGTCGTCCTCAAAAAAATTATTTTTTGCTCCACTGGGGGGCGTAGGCCCCGAAGGGGGATTGGCAAACGGATTGGAGAAATTCTTTCCACCTGCTTGAAATCCCTTAGGTAGATCGGCTGCGAAAGCGCCTCTGCTTAAGAGGGCAAGGAGGCCACCCATGCCAACCAGGCCAATCAGTCCTGCCGAGAGTTGCAGCCAGAGAAGTTCTGTATCTTTGTGGGTAATCTCGGATTTAGCGAATGTCATAGGAATTGTTTTGCGTTTTTCCATCTTTTTTCACCTGAAGTTCGAGATGATTGGCTGTCTTAAGTTCTGTAAGAAGTTCAAAAGCTTTTCCCGGATCATTAATAGTTTGTCCGTTTAGGCCGGTGATTACGTCACCATTTTGAAGGCCGAGCTTTTCGTAGATGCTTCCCGGTACGATTTGGAAAAGTTTGTATCCATTAGGTACCCCATTTTCGAAGTTGGGTACGGCTCTCGCCTGAGTAAGTACGTTATTGAGATCAGACAAGGTTTTGTCGACCTCTGCGCGATTGATGTTGTATTGGGTAGCAGAGACCCGCTCAACACCTGCACCGGTATTTCCTTTTCCAGATAAGGGAATGCTGCTGGCCACTTGAATACGGGGTCCGCCCTGAATCACATCTTCCGGGAGGTCGATGTACTCACGGCGACCACTCGACGGATTATAAAAAATTACTTTTCGTGCTTCAATTTTAATGATTTTTGCTTTTGATGGAATTTCATCGTCGATGCTCACGGGATAAACCATGGCGGCCGATTTATCCTCAATTGTGGCAATCGAACGAAGTTCATCGCGAAGAATTAAGGTGCCGATGAGTTGGAAGGGAAGTGACGTCTTTACGGGAGCTCCACCCGGATCAGAGGGCGCAGCCGGACCGCTGTCCTCACCCGGAATTTTTCCGTTACTATTAAAAAGATTACGACCAAATATGGGCTGATATTCTTCGAGGGTCTTCGTGCGCTTCAAGTTGCCCGAGGGAGAGAGACTGCGAGCCGCCGGTGGCTCGGGAATCACTCTTCCGATCATCAGTCCCGCGATGTCTGCAAGAAACCAGGAGCACGTAAGAAGCGTAAGGGCCTTTCCATAGGATCCTGCGTCTTGGCCTTGAAAACTTCGAGCGAGCCACTCAGCGACTCGAAGCGGCTCAAGGTTCTCCAGTTTTCCTTCAAGTTTTTTCATAAGGGAATGGCTTCGCAACTTCGAGAGTCCCGAAGGAGGTTCGCCAACTGACTCAGAATGCTGAGGTGATGAGGGGTCTTCTTGCATGCCGACCTGCTGCTAACGCAAGACCGGTGCCAATTTACGAGATGGATCAATTTCAATATTTTGACGCTCGGAAAGCTTCTCTTTCTTTATCTTTTCAAGGGTGGCTTCGTTACGGGATTTGACGAGGCTGATGAAGTAGAATATTTCAAGTTGCACCGCGTCTGACAAAGTGTCTGAATTCGTACTGATGAGCACCGAAGCGACTCTGTACTTTGACAATTTGTCACACCGTCGAAGCAGGCTCAGGAAATCGAGAGACCACTTTTCAGTAGGCCAACTGGCGTGGTACTCTTTCTTTATATGAGCTCAAATACGCCACAAAACAGTTTCCTCAAGTCATTGTTCTTCGGACAGATCCGTGAGGATTTGATTTTTCCGTATCCCCGTCTCTCTGCAGAGACATCCGACAACGTGAAGATGATTAATGAATCTCTTCACAAGTTTGCTCGAGATCATGTGAAGTCGGCCGAGTGGGACGAAAAAGGCGAGATGCCCCGTGAAATTGTGTCTTACCTCGCAGAGATGGGAATGATGGGCCTGGGCGTACCCGAGGAATTTGGAGGACTGGGGCTACCTCAATCTGCGTATGCCCGCGTCTTGCAAGAAGTGGCAAGTGTTGACGGTTCACTTGCCGTAACTCTCGGCGCGCATCAAAGCATTGGCTATAAAGCCGTTCTACTTTTTGCAAGCGACGAACAGAAGAAACTTTGGTTGCCGAAATTGGCCTCCGGACAGTGGGTAGCGGCCTATTGTTTGACCGAGCCGAGTAGCGGATCCGATGCGGCTTCGATTAAAACCAGAGCTATCCTTTCTAGCGATGGGAAGCACTACATTCTGAACGGCAATAAACTTTGGATCACCAACGGTGGAATTGCAAACTTCCTTACAGTCTTTGCGAAAGTTGAAGTAACCGAGGATGGCGAGAAGAAGGAGAAGGTAACGTGCTTCGCTGTCGAGCTTCCTTCTGAGGGCGTAACCATTGGCGCTCCAGAGCATAAGATGGGCATTCGCGCCTCTTGGACTAACGCGATTCACTTCGACAACGTAAAAGTGCCTATCGAAAATATTATCTCTGGCGTGGGTCAGGGGTTTAAAGTTGCTATGGGCGTACTCAATCACGGACGAATGGGCTTGGGTGCTGGCTGTGTTGGCGCCGCTAAGAATTGTATTGCTGCTTATATTGAGCATTGTAATGAGCGGAAGCAGTTCGAAAAGAAAATCGGCGAATTTGGCATGATCCAAGAAAAAATTGGTCGCATGATGATGAATACCTATGCGGCCGAGAGTATGGTGTTCATGACTACCTCGCTCATCGATCGCAAGGACGTCGATTATTCCATTGAAAGTGCTGCTTCGAAAATATTCGCTTCCGAGATGCTCTGGGAAGTTGTAGATGAGAATTTGCAAATTTGGGCAGGTTCTGGATTTATGAAGGAATATCCCTACGAACGTTGGCTGCGTGACGCTCGAATTAACCGCATCTTCGAAGGTACAAATGAGATTCTTCGTGCCTTCATTGCGCTCTCGGGAATGCAGGGACCAGGGCAGAACTTAAAGGACGTCGCGGCCGGCTTGTCAGATATGATCAAGTTTAAAGCGAAAGGAATGGGTCCGGTGAGTGAGTTCGCGATTCACAAAGTACGTCAGCGCGTTTTGGGAGAGAGTATTACTCAAGCTCATCCTGCATTAAAGAAAATGGCCGGCGTTTTGGAAGAATATGCAACTGAGTTCTCGATTCAAATCGAAGTACTTCTTCGCCGCCATGGTAAGGATATTTTCTTAAGACAGTTTGCGCAGAAGCGGGTCGCTGATATTGCGATCGACTTTTACGCAATGTCTTGCGTTCTTTCTCGTGTGACCCGATCTCTCGAAGAAAAAAGTGAGGCTGATTCAGAGCTTGAGCTTTCCTTGGCAGAGGCCTTCTTTATGCGCGCGAATCGTCGCATTCGCGGAAATTTTAAGGCAATCGATCGGAACGACGACGAAGTGATGAAATTCATTTCTCAAAAGGCATTCGAACTCGGTCGTTATCCTTACGACAGTTTAGACGGTTAATGATTCAGCTTGGAATTGACGTTCTTCTTGAGGACGCAGTATTGAGGTCGGAGTTAAAGGGACGCAGGGTTGCCTTAATGGGGCACCCTGCGTCTATGACTTCTGAATTTGAGCATAGTCTTGATGCAATAGCCCGGTGTCGGGATATCACTCTTGCCGCTGCTTTTGGCCCTCAGCATGGTCTTCGGGGTGATAAGCAGGACAATATGGTGGAGTCGGATGATTTTCTTGATCCTACTCTTAAAATTCCAATTTTTAGTCTCTACGGTAAAGTAAGACGTCCTACGGATGAAATGCTGGATACTTTTGATGTTTTACTTTTCGATATTCAGGATGTGGGCTGCCGAATCTACACCTTTCTAACAACGCTTCTTTATTGCATGGAAGCTGCAGCGAAACGAAAGAAGTCGATTTGGGTTTTGGATCGCCCCAATCCAGCAGGGCGCCCCATTGAAGGAATGGCGCTACAGGCGGGTTGGGAGAGTTTTGTGGGAGCAGCCGCTGAACTTCCAATGAGGCACGGCCTTACCCTGGGTGAGGCTGCGATTTGGTTTAAACGTAAGTTTAAACTCGATTTAGATCTAAGAGTAATTCAAATGAAGGGATATCGGCCGTCAGAAGGGCCGGGCTACGGGTGGCCTTTGGGGGAAGTTTCTTGGGTGAACCCCAGCCCCAATGCAGCGTCTTTAAGTATGGCTCGCTGTTACGCTGGAACGGTGATGGTTGAAGGCACTACTTTGTCTGA
>CANJNU010000120.1 GCA_947475645.1 Bacteriovoracaceae bacterium
CTTATCCCAGTGGCGGCGGCGCGTATATTGTGGCCAAAGAAAATTTGGGAACCTACGCGGGACTCGTGGCCGGAGCTTCGCTGCTCATTGATTACATACTTACAGTTGCCGTGTCGGTCGCGTCCGGAATGGAAAACTTAGGAGCGGCGTTTCCCCTGATCGCGGCTCATAAGGAGGGGTTTGGAGCATTGGTGATTATTATCATCATGCTGCTGAATTTGCGCGGGCTTCGCGAATCAGCAAGCGTTTTTGCACTTCCTACGTATCTTTTTATTTTCTCCTTTTTGTTAATGATCGGAAAGGGTGCTTGGATGGCATTCACCGGAGTTCATCCGGCGGCCCCCCTTCCGTTAGCGCATTCCGATTTTACGGGTGTACCGCTGTTTCTGGTTCTTCACGCCTTTGCGTCGGGATGTTCGGCCCTGACTGGGGTTGAGGCAATTTCCAACGGCATTCCTATGTTCAAGGATCCCGCCCAGAAAAACGCGAAGGCCACGATGTTTTGGATGGCGCTGATCTTGGCCATTTTGTTCTTGGGTTTAACAGGCTTGTCGCATCAGTTTGGGCTAGTGCCCAAGCCAGGGCAAACGTCAGTATCGCTCGTTGCGGGCGCAGTATTTGGTCAAACGTGGGCATACTATCTCGTTCAAGCAGCAACGGCGCTTATTTTGGTGCTTGCCGCAAACACCAGTTACGCCGATTTTCCACGGCTTTCATCGCTCTTGGCCAGAGATCGCTTTTTGCCACGCCAACTCGCCAGCGTTGGAGATCGACTCGTTTTCTCGAATGGTATTCTAGGGCTCAGCGCAGCCGCCATTCTGCTTTTGGTTCTCTTCGAGGGCGACACTCATCATCTTATTCCATTGTACGCAATTGGTGTTTTTCTTTCGTTTACACTCTCTCAATCCGGCATGATCTTGCATCACTTGCGCGAGCGAGCCCATGGCTGGCGAATCTCGTTGGCGTTCAATGCTCTGGGTGCATTAACGACTGCTCTCGTTTTGGTTGTTATTGCGTCGATGAAGTTTGCTGACGGGGCTTGGGTGGTCATGCTGCTCATTCCTATGGTGGTGTTCGTGTTCCGCCGTATTAATGTTCATTATCTTGCTGTTGGAATTGAGCTTTCACTTCAAGGGGTAGCTCCGCCTAAACACTTGGACCCAATTAAGCACACCGTGATCGTGCCCGTTTCTGGCATGCACCGGGGCGTAATTCCCGCGCTGCGCTACGCACTTTCGATTTCAGACGACGTAAGAGCCTGTTATGTTGAGCTCGATGACGAAGCCACCGAAAGAATGAAGGCGGAGTGGAACAAGTGGGCGCACGAAGTGCCATTTGTAACCCTTAAGTCGCCCTATCGTTCGGTCATTCGTCCGTTGCTCGAATATATCGAGGATGTTGAACAGACCACCCATGGAGATATGATCACGGTCATCGTTCCTGAGTTTGTTACAATGAAGTGGTGGCACCAGATCCTACACAATCAAACTGCATTTCTGATTCGCGCCGCCCTGTTATTTAAGCGCGGAAAAGTAGTTACAAGCGTTCGCTATCACCTGAAGCACACCTAAAGCAGAGCCATCATTGTTACCGAGAAAAGAAGTACTCCGCCGGCACCTAATTGAACTTGAGTAAGGGGTTGGTTCATTAGCCACGCATTCAGAGTAACGGCACTTACCGGATAAGCCAGTTCCACAAAAGTGGCAACCGAAGCTGTGGTGCGTGCAAGGCCCGCGTAATAGGCAAGCATGGGCACAACCCCACTTAAAACTGTGAGATAAAGAAGGGCGAGCTGAACTGGTCTTTCGGTGAGTGCCTGGGCGGGAACCGGTGTTTTTGCGGCAGCTACGAGCCCAACGAGTGTAATCAGACCGAAGAAGTAACGCCAAAAAGTTGCAACTTCCGATGGGGTCGTTTGAAGCATGCGTTTGCCGGCAATCGTGGCCAAACTCCACAATCCTGCTGCAACTAGGGTCATAGCAATGCCTCGGCTGTGCAAATTATGGGTTTCAAAAATGAAGCGAAAGTTCAAATCAGGGAAACTAAGAACTAGGGCCGCGCAAAGTCCCAGAAGGGCGAACGGATAAAATCGAGTTTTAGGTTTCTCTCCCAAAAATACACCGGCAAGCAGGACGGTAAGAATGGGCTGTAATTTTTGGAGCAGAATAGCCACAGAAGGATGAATGTACCTAAAACTCGCAGTGAAGAGTGTCGTGGCCAGCGCTCCTCCTCCTACTCCAGTAATTGCGGCACAAAGCCATTCTTTCCATCCCAGCTGAAAAAGGCGAGTTTCTTTCTTTCTGACCAGTCCGGGAACGAGAAGAATAATTCCGAGGTGTTCGAGAAGGACGATCCAAGTGGCATCGATCTTTGAACTCATTGAATAACGAAAGAGAGAGTCGGTGCCCCAGAGAAGCGCAGCTGCGAGAATCAGAAAAGGGCCGGCCACATTGTTCATTTCGCTGCCGACCACCATTGATTAAAGTTTTGTGAGGCCTGCTGAGCCAAGGCTTGGCGTAGGGGTTCTTTTTTGAGCGCGAGACAATTTTCGAAAAGGTGAGAATCAAACAAACCAAAGTGCATATTCGCAGGTTGATAATTCTTCACTTCACTTCCTGTAATGTGCCGTAGAAGTGCCCCTAATGCGGTATTGGCCGGGGGGGCCTCATGTGGCTTTCCATTCAGGCGCTGCTCAATGAAAATAGCAGCAAGCATTCCGCAGGCGGCAGACTCGAGGTAGCCCTCTACACCAGTAATCTGGCCCCCAAGATAAACCCAAGGGCTTCCTTTAAGTGAAAGATCGTTTCTTAGAACCTTTGGGCCGCACACAAATGTGTTTCGGTGAATCGAGCCCAAGCGCAAGAATTCGGCATTCTTTAATGCGGGGATTTGCCGAAATACTTTCGCCTGTTCGCCGTACTTCAATTTGGTTTGAAACCCGACGAGGTTATAAGCGGTGCGGGCGCGGTTTTCTGGGCGAAGTTGAACGATGGCGTGGGCCCATCGGCCCGTTTTCGGATTGGTCAATCCTACGGGTTTCATCGGGCCAAAGCGCAGGCTCTCGCGCCCTGATGCTGCGATGGCTTCGATAGGCTGGCATCCAGCAAAGAATTTCTCTTTCTCAAATGCTTTGGGAGGAACTTTTTCAGCGGCCATCAAGGCGTCAATGAAGCGATGGTATTCTTCTTCGTTCATGGGGCAATTAAGGTAGGCTTCTTCTTCGCCCTTATCGTAGCGATTAGCTAAAAAGGCGCTCTCCATATCGATCGTGTTGGCGTCGATAATAGGGGCAATTGCGTCGTAGAAATAGAGATCGTCGGTTGCTGTTGCTCGCTCCAACCAGTCGGTCAGTTTTTGTGATGTAAGCGGGCCTGTGGCAATGAGGGTAAGTTCTCCTGCGGGCGGGGCTTCCACTTCTCCTGCCTGAAACGTAATGTTGGGATGCGTGCGAAGGGTGTGTGTGACTTTGTCTGCAAAAATCTCGCGGTCTACGGCTAGGGCTTGTCCTCCTGGAACCTCGGATACTGCGGCTGTATCGAGGATCAGCGATCCGACACGCATCATCTCATTTTTGAGCATGCCGGGAGCTGACAGGGGGTCTTTCGACTTCAGTGAATTACTACAAACGAGCTCCGCGCACTGTCCAGTTTTGTGTGCTTCGGTAAGGCGTTCGGGTCGCATCTCGTGAAGGACGACTTTTACGCCCCGGCTTGCCAAATAGTAAGCGGCCTCACTTCCGGCCAGACCACTTCCTACAATATGAACTTTTTTTGAATGCAGCATAGGTGTTGGTCTACTATCATAGCCTAGTATGACGCTCCAGCACGCTCTCGATGCCTATTTGTCCTATTTGAGAGTGCAGCGGCACAGTAGCGAGCATACGATCCGGGCTTATGCCCTCGATTTGGGACATTGGCTGGGTGCAGGGGTGGATCGAACGCAGAACCTAGGTCTTTGGGCGCGTGGCCTTCAGCCGTCAGACCTTCGAAGTTATCTTTCTAAGTGGGTCGAGCAACACGAAAAATCGAGTGTTTGCAGACGCTTGTCTGCGATTCGCTCATTTCTAAGATACAGTCGCTCGCAGGGGTGGATTGATCGAGATGTAGGCCAGCTCGTTCCGACTCCCCGATTTCAGAAAAAACTCCCCCGATATCTGAAAATCGACGAAGCGAAAGAACTTGTGGAGGCCCCTGATCTTACTCAGGTTCTAGGTCGAAGGGATCGCGCTTTGCTTGAGTTGATCTATGGTTGTGGCCTTCGTGTGAGCGAAGCGGTGGGTTTGAATCGCGAAGGCGTCGATTTAATCGGGGGATGGGTTCGGGTGGTGGGAAAGGGCGATCGGGAGCGGCGCATTCCATTGGGAGACGCTGCGAAGGTGGCTTTAACCTCAATGCTCGAAGACCGAGGTGGGGTGGCCGCAGCTGATGCGCTTTTTACTAATTTTAAAGGATCACGACTCTCGTCTCGCAGTGTGGCGAGAATTATAGTGAAGCATTTGTTGAGAATTGCGTCGAGCAAGTCGGTCTCGCCTCATGGACTACGGCATAGTTTTGCGACTCACCTTCTAGCGCGGGGCGCCGATCTTCGCGTCATTCAAGAGATGCTTGGGCACGCGCAGCTTTCTACAACGCAGCGCTATACGCACGTAGATCTACCTGCGTTAATGAAGGAGTACTCGGCTTCGCATCCACTTTTTGGGAAGAAAGACTGAAAAGATTAAATCTTTCGCAGAGCTTCTGATAAGAAATTAAGTCAGATGGATAGACTCGTTGACTTCCTCCTTAA
>CANJNU010000121.1 GCA_947475645.1 Bacteriovoracaceae bacterium
ATCTAATGTTTTAAGTTGGGGCTCGAACTGCGTGATGGCCTGCTGATAGGTTTTGAGGCGCAGAAGCGAGAGTTTATAGCCACTTTTTGCAAGGTAATGTGCCTTGACCTGATCGAGACCGTCAAAGGCGATCTTCTGATTCACCTGAACTACGTAGGTCATCTCCGTCGCGATCATTGACATTAGGCTGACGGCTGTGATGACGAGAAATAAGGCAATGCCACTCTCGTTATCTCTTTTTCGTCTTAATGAATTACAACGAGACCGGTGTTCCATTGAGCGGCACCTCAGGCCTAAATTTTAAGACTCCCTCGAACGAAAGTCTCTGGGGGCCTTCGACCTCTAGAGTGGCTTCTATAATATCAGGGAACTTCTCCTTGTACTCCTCTTTGTCGTTATCCCAAGAGCTGTCCCAACGATCGCGTGACTTCTGCCAGTAGCGATAAGTGAGCTTCTTAATACCCCTTAGAATGGGATATCGTCGCTGATACTTTCGGTCGCGTCTGTCGTCGTCATCGAAGGCGTTGGCGCTCTCCGTTCGTATAAGAACATAGGTACTTCCAGATGTATTCTCGTCGTCTCGCGCTAACTCGTAACTAATCTTAGAGAAATTTGACTCGGCCGAGTCGCGGTAGATTCGCGCGTGCGAAAGAGTTACAAAACTTACTTTATTAGTGGATCCATTAAAACGGCTGGGTCGAATTCCAGATTCATCCGTAGCGCCTAGCCAAAAAGCTGAAGTGTGGCCAGCATCGCTTGTCATTACCCTTTGTAAGATTTCGCTGGGTTCCTTAGCCTCGTCCTTATTCTGGGGCGCCAGACGAATCAGTGACGGACTATAAATAGAAGAGATATCACGTCCGAGAATGTCCATCGACAGCCGAACTGCATTGAAAAATTCGGCTTCTGCCGACAGCGATTCGCGCAGACGGAAGGTTTGAGTTTGAGCCTGAAAAATGCCAATCGAAATAAAGGCCAGAATCGTCATTGAAATCATGACTTCGATGAGAGTGAATCCCTGCGCGGTCAATGGCCTACTCACCGAGCACCAACTCTTGATTTAGATTGACCCATAAATTTGAAACCGAGAAATTCATCTCTCCCGATCCGCGCTTCCAGTAAATGGTGAGGGCCACCTCGCGAGTCGACTTACTGAGGTGTTTAAAAACTGTACGCGAGACCATCTCCTCGATTCCACCTGCGGCTGATTTTGATTTATCTCCGCCGCCACCCATTCCTAGATTAGGAAAGTTAAGCTCCGTGATTTTACTCTGCCAACGGTACTTCTCGTACGGAGCTGCGAAAGTACCCCCATCTTCTTTCTTCATTTCATCAAATGTCTTTCCTTCTAGCTTGTATTCAATCTCAGTCATTTGATTGCGTGCAAGCATGGAAACGACGTTCATCTCACGGGCACGGTTGGTTGCGGTGATGCTATTGTCCTGAATTACGAAAATTGAAGCGAACGCTATAATCATGATGGTGAGTGCGACCATCACTTCAAGTAGCGTGAATCCGTCTTGATTTCTTAGTCTCGACTTAGTTTCCACCGAAGGCCTCCTTCGCACCGACATAACGCTCGTAAAGGTCGGTTTTTCCTGAAACGGGAAGGATAACCAATGAAAACTGATGTTTTGACGTATCTTTTAGGTGAATGATCGTTTGCTCAATCATGCCATGGGGGAAAAAATGCGTGTAGGCCACACCTTCAGTGATGGCCTCTGTTCCCAATTGGGTCAGAATGTCTTCAAAGCCTACACCAATCGGAAGGCCCATCTTTTTGCGCGTGATCGACTTTTCAAGCTGAAAACTGGGGCCTGATTTCGAGCCGGTATCTTTCGTAAATCTTTTTTTCCGCTCGCTCCGATCACGACTCTCCTTGGTGTCTAGAAGCACATCAGATGGGCCGGATTCGGCCCAATATTTGCCCTCTTTGAAGTCGTATGCAATTCGGTGAACACGACCGGTGACCATGGTAGAGTTATAGGTCTCTTTAATGATGCTCGACATCTCACGCCCAGCGGACGAAATCGAAACTTGAAAGTAATTGCTAATCGATGGGGCGGTCATGGCCACAATTAATGCGATAATAAACAGCACCACCATAATCTCGATAAGAGTAAATCCTTTCGAGTTACGAAGCCTACGCAGAATTGATTGATCTTCCATGCAACCGCCCCGATCCAGGTTGGATTAGTCGAGGTCGTTTGAGGTAATGTCTTTGCCGGCCTTTTCGCCGCCCTCTTTTCCGTCAGCCCCTAAAGACTTAATCTCGTACTTCATCGCATCGGATATGTAGAGAAAATCACGATCCCAGGCATCCTTAGGGATTTTTCCACCCTTGATGAATCCTTCGGGGTCGTAGTTTTTACAGTTACCCGCATTCTCTTTCTTTACAAGTGCATCGAGGCCCTGATCTTGACCAGGGTAGTTGCCACAAACACGCTTAAAGTCGTCCAGTACAAGACCCAATTGGCGGATCTGATTCTTTGTGGTGCCAACGCGGGCTTCGTCCATTTTCTGTGACACGTTCACGCCTACAATAGCGCCCACCATACCCAGGATCATAATAACGATCATCATTTCGATGAGCGTAAAGCCCTCGGGTCCTAATTGACGTGGTTTGGTTTTTAAGTTCATAGATTCTCCTTTAGCGTTTGCTGATATTGCTCATATCGATGAGGGGTAAGAATACTGATAGTACGATAAATCCGATAGCTGCGCCCATCACGACGATCATAATGGGCTCGATAATGGAGGTAAGTCCTTCGATTTTTGAATTCACCTGGTTCTCGTAGGTGCTGGCAACGTTTTGCAGCATTTCTGGGAGTTCCCCGGTTTTCTCTCCGATAGAAATCATGTGAATCATCATTGGAGGGAATTCCTTACTCTTACGGAGTGGGTCCGCAATGGATTGGCCCTCGGTAATGTTCTCACGCGCTTTCGTAATCGCATTCGCGATAGGAATACTATCGACCATATTCTTGGCAATATTCATGGCGCTCAGAATGGGAACGCCACTTCCCAGAAGTGTCGACATTGAATGGGCAAAACGGGTAATAGCGATCATTCGAATGAGGCTTCCAAAAAGGGGAGCGCGTAATTTCATTGCGTCCCACCGAGGCTTACCTGTTACCGAATTTTTCCAAGAGTTGAAGAGAAATAAAGTAAGAGCCGTAGCAGCGGCAAGAAGGTACCAATAGCTCACAATAAAATCACTGATGTTGATCATCACTTTAGTGAGAACTGGCATGGGTTTATTCATGCCCTCAAATACCTTCGCAATCTTAGGAATAATGAACGTGAAGATAGCGAGCATGAGAGAGCCGGAAATCAGCATCATGAGAATAGGATACATCATGGCTGCCTTGAGCTTAGAGGCCAGGCGCATCTGGGCCTCCTTCATTTCAGCCAAACGGAGAAGCACGGGTCCTAGCGAGCCAGAACTTTCGCCCGCTTCAATCATGCTAGTCGCAACATTGTCGAACACCTTGCTGTGCTTGCCCGCGGCCTTCGCTAATGAAGTTCCCTCGTTAACATCTTGCCGAATGTTAGCCAGAACGACTTTAAGTTTTTCGTTCTCTGTCTGCTCCACCATAGCTGTTAAGGCTTCGACTAAGGGAATGTTTGACTTCACAAGGCTGGCAAGCTGACGGGTCATCAGCGCTACATCGTCTCTTGAAATTCCGCTAAAAAAGCTAATTTGCGTCGATGAGCCAGATTTCTGAGCCATTTTCTCAGTAATCTCTGAGACCATAATTCCCTGCTTTTTGAGCTTTCCTCTTGCTGTTTTAGCGGTGTCTGCCTCGATAATTCCACGAGAGACCTTTCCGTCAGTGTCGTTTCCTTTGTATGCATAGAGTGGGGCCATGGATTCTCCTTCTTAAACTTCGGCGTGGGTGGCGCGCATGAGCTCTTCAATAGTGGTAACACCTTGAAGTACTTTACTCACGCAGTCCTCGCGAAGGGTCACCATTCCTTTACTTACTGCGGCTTTTTTTACAACGTTGCCGTCAGCATTCTTTACAATCAGCGAACGAATCTCGTCATCAATTATTAAAAGCTCGTGCCCCACGGTTCGTCCTGAGTATCCACTTTGAGAACAATTCGGGCACCCTTCTGCACGGTAGATTACGGTTCCTTCGGGTACTTGTGTTAAACCGAGTTCTTGAAGTTCAAATTTTGAAGGGTGATGTGGTTTTCGACATTTGAAGCAGACCTTGCGAATTAAACGCTGTGCGACGATTCCGAGTACGGATGAAGCAACGAGGAATGGCTCGACTCCCATGTCGATGAGGCGTGTCGCAGCCCCAGCGGCATCATTTGTGTGAAGCGTTGAGAGAACGAGATGCCCCGTAAGTGATGCATTAATTGCAATCTCGGCAGTTTCGCGATCGCGAATTTCCCCTACCATAATAATGTCTGGATTTTGACGAAGGAATGCGCGAAGGGCACGAGCGAAGGTTAATTCGATCTTTGCATTGACCTGTACCTGATTGATTCCAGGAATCTGGTATTCAATCGGATCCTCGACCGTCATAATATTGCGAGTAGGGCTATTGAGCTTAGTGAGGCACGCCGATAGGGTCGTGGATTTGCCGCTGCCGGTAGGGCCCGTGACCAGAATAATGCCGTATTTTCTAAAGATCAGTTTTTCGACTTGATCGCGGCTATTTGGATTAAAGCCTAACTGCTCGAGGTCGAGTACAGTGTTCCCTTGTTCGAGAATACGCATCACGATGCGCTCTCCAAAGTGAGTGGGTACG
>CANJNU010000122.1 GCA_947475645.1 Bacteriovoracaceae bacterium
AGCAGGTTTGCATGTAGCCGATAGGCTCCATGCAGTAAGCTCCATTCTCGAAGCGAGTATAAACTTGGCCAGCTTTTGACATTATTTCCTGGCTAACGCGGTCACGCCGATTTGAATTTTTTCGCCATCGATGTCTGCCTCTTCGGTGTGAAAGCCTTTCACTGAGTCGGTGAGAGTAAAGGCTACCGCCAGTGTCTCGCCTTGAATTAAGTCGCGATAGGCCTCTGCTGCTTCGCGAAGGGGCCCTGTGCAATGAAGTTGAAGTTCAATTCGATCATCTAAGATGAAGTCTGCGGCCTTACGGGAAGCCTGAATCTTACGAATAATTTCGCGGGCTAATCCTTCGCGAACTTGTTCTGGAGTGACCGTCGGGTCGATATCGATCGAAACTAATTGATGAACCGTGAGGTTGGGTTGTTCACCCTTGGGAGACCGACGAATCTCCACGTCCGCAGAAGTGATTGCTTGGCCTTCGATCTGAAGGGTGTGGCCTTGCTCAAGCTTGAGGAGATCCTCGAGGCCGAGTTTCTGAATTCCGCTCGAGACTTGTTTCATCTTCGACCCAAGTTTTGGGCCAAGAACAGGGAAATTTGCCTTCGCGGAAATCTGAATGTAAAGGTCTTCATTTAAGTCGTACTTGACTGCCTGAATGTTCAGCTCATTGGTAAAGTAAGGTTCAAATTTCTTAAGATTCTCGAGCACCTTCTTATCTCGCTGAATAATAGTCATCGTTTTAAGTGGAATTTTTGACCTTACTGAAATTTTTTCGCGATAATTACGACCTAAGACCACGAGAGCTTCCATGGCTCGAACGGCGTCTTCTAGGTCGGGGCGAATCAATGCTGGATTCGCAATAGGGAAGTCTTCAAGGTGCACGCTCTCCTTACGAATTTGATTGGGCATGGCCTGGGCAAGGTTTTGGTAAGTGAGCTCGGCCATAAAGGGCGCGAAGGGTGCCATTAATTTACTTAATGTAACCAGAACCTCATAAAGCGTCTCATAAGCCATGATCTTGTCTTCGGGCATACCTTCTTGCCAGAAATGAGCGCGATTAAAACGGATGTAAGTATTAGTGAGATCTTCAATGAACTGAAGTAGGTGAGGAACAACGTTGTAGAGGCGATAAGCTCCCATTTCTCGTTGTGTGGTTTCGATCAGGGTGTGAAGCCTGGAGAGAATCCATTGATCGAGAATATTGGGCGATTTCTCGCAGGAGCTGCGTCCGTTCAAAGGTGTGACAGCTGGTTTGAATTGATCGACGTTCGCGTAGTTGATGAAGAACGAATAACTGTTCCACCAGCGTAACAAAATGCGCCTAACGACATCAGAAACCCCTTTTTCGGAGAATCGTAATTCTTGAGCCCGAACGACTGGAGAGTCGATCAGATAGAGCCGTAGGGCATCTGCACCGTGTTTGTCGAGCACTTCGTTTGGATCAGGATAGTTGCGTAAACTTTTCGACATCTTTTTGCCGTCTTCGGCAAGGACCAAGCCGTTCACCACAACGTTGCGGAATGGAGCTTGATCGAAAAGAGCAGTTCCAATTACCATAAGAGTGTAGAACCACCCTCGGGTTTGATCGAGACCTTCAGCAATAAAATCAGCTGGAAAGCTTTTGCTAAAGTTCGGATTCGGTTCGCCTGCCATATATCCAAATTGCGCGTAAGGCATGGATCCAGATTCAAACCAGCAATCGAGTACAGGCTCGATCCGGACGAGCGGCGATTTTCCGGTTGGGGAGGGGATTGTAATTTTATCGACCACGTCAATATGAAGGTCATTGATACTCTTGCCAGAAAGTCTCTCGAGTTCAGCCTTGGAGCCGATACAGATCATTTCTCCTTCTGCATTTCGCCAGATAGGAAGGGGGGTTCCCCAAAAACGATTACGCGAAATAGCCCAGTCACGGGCATTTTCTAGCCAGTTTCCGAATCGACCGTCACGAAGGTGATCGGGAACCCATTGGGTTGTGGCATTGTTTTTGAGGATACTTTCTTTGATCTTCTCAACAGATACGAACCAGCTTGAGACTGCTCGGTAAATGAGTGGGGTGTCGGTGCGCCAGCAGTAAGGATAGCTATGGGTGATAGTTTCGTGCTTAAAAAGGGATCCCTGTGCTTTAATGGCCGCAATAATGTCCTTATCGGTTTCTTTGACTCGTTTGCCTTGATAGTCAGGCACTTCGGCAGTGAAGGCTCCGTCATCATCGACTGGATTGACGATGGGCATGCCCTCTCGCATGCAAGCATAGTAATCGTCTTCACCGAAGGCAGGAGCCATGTGCACAATTCCTGATCCTGTACTCGTGGTGACGTGATCCGAATGAATGACTCTGAATGCGCCTTCCGCTTTCTTGGATTCAAAATAATTGAAGAGAGGTTGGTACTTCAATCCGAGAAGGTCCTTACCCTTCAGTTCGTGCACGTCTTCAATTTCTTCGGCGGGATTTTTGAAATGGGTAGCAATGAGGGCTTTGGCTAGAATATAGCGGTGGCCCGTCGATTTTTCGCGCAGGCTTACGTAGTCCACATCTTGATGAACAGCGAGGCCTAGATTGCTCGGCAGTGTCCAAGGGGTGGTGGTCCAGGCAAGTAGGTAAGTTTTGGCGCTTCCTTGAACTGGGCCTGGAAGGGTTCCTTCGGTAACCAGAAATTTAACCGTGATCGCGGGATCTTGAACCTGCTTATAGTTCAGATTGGCTTCGAAATTAGAAAGCGCGGTAGAAATTCCGACCGAATAAGGAACAACTTTGTATCCTTCGTAAATGAGGCCTTTTTCCCAGAGTTGTTTGAATACACTCCAAACACTCTGCATGAAGCTCACGTCCATCGTGAAGTAAGGATTCTCCATATCTACCCAGCGCCCAACTCGCCGAACGGTTCTTTTCCATTCGTGTGAGTAGCGCTGAACGATGCCGCGACAGGCGTCATTGTAGCGACCAACACCGTATTCGATGATTTTCTTGCGCGAATCGAGACCCAGGGTCTTGTTGATCTCGTGCTCCACCGGAAGGCCGTGGCAATCCCACCCGAAGCGACGGGGAACGGAGTGGCCCTTCATGGTCCAATAGCGAGGAACAATATCCTTCAATACGCCCGCAAGAAGGTGGCCGTAATGAGGAAGTCCCGTTGCGAAGGGAGGGCCATCATAGAAGCTATAGGGTTTTGCATCGGCATCCGAGCGAAGGGATTTTTTAAAAATACTCTTTTCATCCCAAAAATCGAGAACCTGCATTTCCAAAGTGGGGAGCTGGATGTCGGATTTAACAGGAGAGAAGACTTGGTTTCGTTCGCGATGCGTCAGGAATGAGGTCATATGAGTGCCCTCACCGTACCAAAGTTTATCGGAGGATTCTAGGCCGAGGCAAGGGTTGTGGTTATTTCCCGATATAGCGCCAGCCTGAATATTCGGGGGCGGTAGTGCTTCCGCTGCCTCCCTTGCCGTCCTTGATATAAAAGCGAAGCGAAATTGAACCCGTGGTGCTGTAATTGGAGCTGAGAAATCCTTGTTGCATGAGTAGCCATGCCCCGGCCTGAATTCCAAGGCTCAGGTCGGGATTGATGCCATACATCATGCCGGCCTCTCCGAGGAAGGCGTAGGTGCTGTCGGCAAGTTGAAGCCCGGAGAGTCCCCACGAAGGATGATTTCTTTGCATGACAAGTGGCGCAAAGCCTGCCGAAATATACAGAGGAAGAAAGTGAATTCGAAGAACGGCCAAGGGGGCTGTTACCGAATATTGGACCGCATCGAGTTGCGCGGTGAGTAGATCCTGCCGTAGACCTAAGTGGATTTGGACGAATCGATTGGAGGGCGTAACGTTGTAAAAATAGCCCAAGCCCAGTGCCACCCCTCGGTCGGAACGAGTTCCGGAAGCGGATGGAAAGAGCCAATCCATGGAGCCGATGTAGTCTGCGCCGCCGTTGATTTCAAAGTAATGCCTTGCGGCAAGTGCGCAGGAGCTCCCCACGAGAGTTCCGGAGAATAGACTCAGAACTGAGAGGAGGCTGAAGTAGGTTTTAATGGAGAACGGTGCAAGCTTTGGCATAAATTCTTGTTTCAGTTTAGCTGTTCATTATGGGTATGGCAAACACCCAGTTTCGCTGGAATCTTACAGCGTTCTGTGGCTGAATGGCGCGCATGACGTCTTCGAATCAAAATGTTCCCGAGAATCTTTCTCCTAACCTTGTTGAAAAGTGGAAGGATTTGGCCGAGCGCGAGCGTGTGGCCGAGCTAGGCGGGGGTGTGGATCGGGTTGCGAGGCAACATGCCGCCGGAAAGTTGACGGCTCGTGAGCGGATGGAGCTGCTGCTTGATCCGGGAAGTTTTATTGAGTTGGATAAATTGGTGACCCATCGTTGTTCCGACTTTGATATGGCATCGCAAAAATTTCCGGGCGATGGAGTGATTACTGGGTATGGCACGGTGGGAGGTCGAACCGTTTATGTATTCTCGCAAGACTTCACCGTGTTTGGTGGGAGTTTGTCGGGAGCTCACGCTGCGAAGATTTGCAAAGTGATGGATTTGGCGGTGAAGACCGGCTCTCCTTTGATTGGCTTAAATGATTCGGGCGGAGCTCGAATTCAAGAAGGTGTAGAGAGTTTAGGCGGTTACGCAGAGATTTTCTGGAGAAATGTTCAGGCTAGCGGTGTGATTCCTCAAATTAGTGTTGTTTTGGGCCCCTGTGCTGGGGGGGCGGTTTATAGTCCCGCGATGACTGACTTTATTTTTATGGTCGAGAATTCGTCGTACATGTTTGTGAC
>CANJNU010000123.1 GCA_947475645.1 Bacteriovoracaceae bacterium
CATGCAACGCCAGCCAAACCTCCTTCGGCTCCGCCCCCTCTCCCGTATGGATCCGGTAATCGATGGGAAGTTGGGCAGCTACCCACTCTCGCGATAAGCCTTCAAAATGAGAATGCAGAGAATCAAGAACGCGAGAGCGGGTCACAAAAAAGCTCCTTGAAAATTTTCGGTCCGGATTCTGTCAGTTTAATGTATTTATTGATTATGGTGAACACTCAATCCGGATTTGGTAATACATTCAGTACTGAAGCAATCGCTGGCACTCTGCCCTTGCAGCAAAACTCACCTCAAAAAACTCCGCTCGGACTTTATCCTGAACAAATCAGTGGTAGCGCATTCACAGCGCCTCGGCACGAAAATCTGCGCACTTGGATGTATCGCACACTTCCCTCTGTGGTTCAGGGTAACTTTGGTCCAACCCGTCCGGCCCCCCACTGGAAATCGTCTCCTGCTGAGGATATCGAATTCGTACCGCACCCCCTTCGCTGGGCCCCGGTTCCTTCACCAAGCGCTCCCACCGACTGGATCGAAGGCATGCATACCCAAGTTCTGAACGGCGATCTTCGATCGCAAATCGGCTGCGCCACACACATCTATTCTTGCAACCGATCGATGAAAGATCGTTATTTTTACAACTCCGATGGAGAACTTCTCATCGTTCCCGAGCAAGGTGCCCTTCGCCTCCACACCGAACTTGGCATCCTAGAAATCGAACCGCTAGAAATCGCCGTCATTCCTCGCGGAATTCGATTTAGAGTAGAACTGCTCGGTCCGACTGCACGCGGCTATGTTTGCGAGAACTATGGCGCCCCATTTCGATTACCCTCCCTGGGCGTGATCGGCTCAAACGGACTCGCTCATCCTCGCCACTTTTTTTATCCGGTTGCGGCTTTTGAATCGCAAACTGGCGACTTCGAAATTCTTACTAAATTTGCTGGCCGCTTCTTTAAAAGCTCGCTTCGTCACTCACCCTTGAACGTCGTTGCTTGGTATGGAAATTATGCGCCTTACAAGTACGATCTTCGCCAGTTCAATACGATCAATACCGTCAGTTACGATCATCCCGATCCTTCTATCTTTACCGTACTTACTTCGCCTTCAGATACACCCGGAATGGCGAATGTCGATTTCGTCATTTTTCCGCCGCGCTGGATGGTAGCGGAGAATACTTTCAGGCCCCCTTACTACCATAGAAATGTGATGAGCGAGTATATGGGACTCCTCACCGGGGTGTACGACGCAAAAGAGGAAGGATTTGTTCCCGGCGGTGGCAGTCTTCACAATTGCATGACCGGCCATGGACCAGATGCGGTTACGTTTGAGAAAGCCACTACAGCCGAATTCAAGCCGCAGAAGATTGAACACACGATGGCCATAATGATCGAGTCTCGTTACGCTTTTGGCGTTCCATTCGAAGTTCTTAATTCATCACGGCTTCAGACTGATTATTCACAATGTTGGCAACCCCTGAAACCCACTCCAGTTTAACCCTCGAGCACCCCTTGACCCGCTCAAAAAACCCGTTACGCTTAAGGGAATGCAACTCATCCATCCCTTGACTCAACTTTTCTCCGACACTCCCGTCAAGCACCTTCTCGTCGATTTGGATGGTACACTTTTGGGAAATCATTCGTTCCCTTTATCCATCCAATTCATTCGAGACTCACTCAGAGCCCTTCGAAAACATCATGGACTTCATGATTCTGTTCGCACACTGGTCGAAATTCAAAAGGAACTTCGCATTCCTTCCAACGTCAAGCAAACCAATGAACAGCGGGTACTTGAGTTATTCGCAAAGCGAATGAAAGTTACCACAGATTTAGCGCGGCAAATGCTAGGAGATGCCATTCGCTCTATCTTCCCTAATCTAAAAGGCCACTTCTTTCCCGTCGATGGTGCCAAGGATTTTCTCGTTTGGGCGCAACCCCATTACTCATTAATTCTGGCCACAAATCCGGTTTGGAGCGAGGACATTGTTCGCATGCGCCTTGAATGGGCCGGCATCGATCCTTCGCTCTTTAAGTCGATTACTCACATCAAGATCATGCACTCCGTAAAGCCTCATCTTGAATATTATGAAGAAATCCTCAGTCTCAATCAGATTCGCGCAGAGGACTGCATACTGATTGGCGATGACCTCAATATGGACTTACCCGCTACACAAGTCGGTATTCGAGTTTTCATTGTCGGAAAGAAAAATCGACTTACCTTACTTAAACCAAAGAAGGCTAAGGCGCCGGCAATCAAGGGAACCTACAAGGATTTGAAGACCATCTTGGAAGTTGCGTCCAAGAAATGATCTTTATTGCGATCGCCTGCTCGATCGTTCTGGGAATCGGCGCATATCTAGGCTCTGAACTCCTTGCGCCTTTTCAGGGCTATCCGATCACTTATTACGGAGGATGGGGTGCACTCGCAGCACTTCTTATTACAATTCTTTGGCTCCCGTTCAGTTATTGGAAAGAGGGCGACCTACCTCAGAGCTCGTTCAAAAAATGGATGATTTTATCTTCATACTCCTCCATGGGCTTCGTCAGCTTTCTTCTCTTTTTCTGTGTCGTCCGCGATCTACTTTCACTATTCAGTCGGGTTATTTTTTTTGCACAGGGCTTAACATCAGGGCCAGGACTCTTAGGAAGTGTTACTTCAGCCGTAACCGGTTGGATAGGAGGCCCGTCCCATCTCCCGCTCTTTGTGCACTCACAAATAGGATCAGTGCTCATTCTTATTCTTAGTCTAGTGAGCTTTAGTTCGGGCCGTAAAACGGCACTTCAGGAACCCCGCGTTGCTCATGTTCCCCTTTTCATTCATGATCTTCCCGAAGACCTTCACGGTCTTAAAATTGTTCAACTCAGCGATCTGCACGTGGGCCCATTTATTCGCGGCGATCACGTTGAGAGAATAGTAACAAGAGTCAACTCACTCACACCCGACGTCGTGGTCATTACGGGAGATTTAATTGATGGCTCAGTAGCGGTTATCGGCAAAGATGTCGCGCCTCTTCAAAGGCTCGAGTCGAAGCACGGCACCTTCTTCTGTACGGGTAATCACGAGTATTATTGGGAAGCCTCAGAGTGGCTCACTTTCATTCAATCTTTAGGGATTCAGCCGCTCGAGAATGAGAGCAAAAGTATCTCCATAGGCGCGTCTTCCCTCTTAATCGCAGGAATCAATGATCTGTCTAGCGACATCAAGGCCGCCTCGAAGCGAAACTCAGAGTCGCACGGATTTAGGATACTCCTCGCACACCAACCCAAAGCTGCCGTCGAAGCCTCGGCGCTGGGATTCGATCTTCAGCTCTCTGGACATACCCATGGCGGACAGTTTCACCCGTGGACCTGGGTGGCCAGGTGGATCCATCCCTACTGTCAAGGTGTTCATCGGCTCGGACGTATGTCGATCTACGTTCACTCAGGTACGGGGTTCTGGGGCCCCCCGCTTCGCTGGGGTACCCATTCCGAGATCGCCCTCATTAAACTCATTAAGTTCCGCGGTTAACCAGGGTAGCCTCACCGTTCGCCCACTCGTATAAAGCCGCCACCCTCTCGCCGGCCCCTGGTCTAATCCACACAAAACATTTCTGGCTATAGGGCTGCGTACACTCAACGTCATGGTACGCCGGTGACCAGGTTCCAGTATTCAGGTATTCAATTCCGTGAGAGAAAGCACTTCCCGGCATAAGTGCATGACGAGCTCGATGAATATGGCCTTGGCAAACCCGCTTCACATTCACAATCTCGGCCGCCAAGGGGGCATGATAATAGGCCGAAATCTGAGTCACTTCCACTTCAGATTGAATTGATTTTGCGTAGAAAATAAATGAGGGCAAAAGAATTAGAAGCGGGCCAAAAAACCACCAAATCGAAACTGCGATAAAGACATTTAAGTACGAAAAGATATTAAAACTCACAAAAAACACAAACCCAAAAAGAATCGCTCGATCCAACCAAAGCTCGCGCAAAATTTTTAATGGATTAAAAATTGCGGGATGAGCATGCAGCTCTTTCAGCGACCAAACCATGGGCATCGTCGCATTTGCCTTTTTTGCAATCTTCTCCACACGATCGCTAATCGTCATCGGATCTGTCATTGCGGGAAGGAATCCTTCCGAGATCGAATAAAATAAAGTTACGAGGGCACTCCAAAACCAAGTCCAAACCAACAGCGGCTGAGTGCGGCCCACATATTTAAAGAAAAAAATCAAGTACTCCCAAATCGAGCTCTTAATAAAGCTACTATCCGCATGGGGATTGAAAAGCCCCATCCCATTCAACATGTACTTGCCGGCTTGATTCCCAAAAGGAATTCGAACTCGAACGCTTCGCCCTTTTCTGATCAGCGGATTAATCGGATTCGCTGACAAGCAATAAGCATCGTACTGATTTCCGTGTTCAATGAGCGTGTCAGCATTACTCAAATAGAACCATTCGCAAAACCGAATGCTCGTTGCGAGTTCATCGGGTAGATCAAAGTGCTCCAAAATCGCACGTTGAACGCCCGGCCAATGTAATTCCATATCGTGATTACCGATTACAAAAACAAGCCGGTGGCCTTCCAATAAAAAATCACGCAAGGCTTGAATCCAAACTGCATGATCTGTAAGAATAACTCGAATTTTATAAATGCTCTTGGGCTCTTCAGCATTTAAGCCTCGTCGACTTTCCAGCCAACCCACATGAATACCCAATCCAGAGCGCTCATCATAACCGGGCAGCGACATGACCGAGTCAAAATCAAAGATGTCTCCATTCAAAACG
>CANJNU010000124.1 GCA_947475645.1 Bacteriovoracaceae bacterium
AATAGGGAATGCCAGCAACAAACGCCAGTATTTTGCCACCCAATTCGATGTAAAAATAGGACTTATCATCGGACAAATACCAAGGATCGACTTGATTTAAGAAGCCGAGGAGTTCCATCTTTCTCGAATTAAGCCAATCCACTAGAATTTTGTCGAGTTCAGATTTTAATGTGCTCGTCAGATCAGTGACCTTAAACCGAATTACTTTTGCGCCCTTATTTCGAAGGGCTCTGGCACCCGTCAAATGCTCTGAGTTCCAATCCTCTTTCCAGTCAGCGAGTCGAAAGGTGGGCTCTGTGCCGATGAAGAGTGCACTCCACCCCTGTTTTACCGCAGTTTGCGCAGTGGCCTGACAAACAGGAAACATCAGGGCCCGCTTGTGTTCCTGCTGGGCAGATACTTCGAAATCAAGAAGGAAGGACGGAAGATCGGACGGGGCGCAGAAAGGCTCTGTTGCTCCGATCCAAGTAGTCTTACAGCGTTTGTACGCCATCGATCCGCGATCATTGAGCAGGTAGTTAAAACCAGGATAAAAGGTCATGAACGAGTTCGCATTCTCTCCAAAGAGCTCAAACATCGCTCGATTCTTAGAAAGGACCGAATTCTGAAGCGTCATGCTGTCTCGCGCCTTGGGGCGAGAAGCGTCTCCTCCAGTTTCTTCAGACATTGATGGGCTTCTGCGTGTGACGGGTCAAGTTTGAGAAGTCTTGAGATCACGCCCTCACACTCATGAATCTGTTTGTGGTGAAGCCAGTAGGTTGCCACAGCGGTTAAAACGTCTTTATTCTTTGGACAGTAAAGAATTGCGTCTTCGGCAACCGATCGAGGGCACGTCGAAAAACACTGAAGAAGTTTGAGATACGGGCGAGGTTGACAAGGATTGATTCTTAGAGATTGCTGATAAAGCGCTTCCGACTCATCCGGCGAAGATTGATCCGCTAATAGGCTTAATGCCTGTGTGTCGCATGGATCGATCGCCAGTAATTTTCGAGCTTCAAGTGTGGCCGTCTCCTGGTCCCTACGAAGCGTGGCTGCTTTCATTTCGTAAGTGTGGTGTTCAATTTGCCACATGCTCGCTGCCCGCTCAGTCCAGCGGCCCATCATTTCGCACCAGTGAAGCTCCTTCATCGATGCTTCATAAAAGCCTTGGCAGATCATTCTGAAGGGAAAGATAAGATCGGGGTTTCGACTGGCACACAAGAGGGGTAGGGCTGCCGCCCCCGGTATTTTTCGAATCTCTTTAAGCGGAGCGACGATCGAGTCGTCAGGATAAAAAATAATACCGGTGAGCTGCGGAAGAGCCTTTTTTGCGTCTTCATAGAATTCCTCGACAGAGGCATAAGGGGTGGAGATTGGTCCGAAGGCGCATATTCTTCTGCCAGGATCGTAGACCAGCCAATTCGAGCGCTTTGCGGCCTTATTTTTGAATGCGTTCGAAATAGCGCCAAAAATGTGCTTCGATTGAAGCGGTTTTTTAGAAATTTTATCGATGAACGAATACTTCTTCTGAATGGTGCGCAGATCAAACCACGAATAATCCGAATGCAGTACTAGAACGGCAGGGCCACTTAATTCAGTGAAGGTAGCAAGAGTCTGAAGAAGCTCTTCGCCGGGCTGATCCAGAATGAGTAACTGAACCGAGCGATACTTCTGCTGAATAACCCGCTGGGCCTCAGTTGTTGAATGATACGAGAAGTGCACCTGGCTCATGGGCGTAAGTAGAAATTGAAGCGCGCTCGTTGTTTGATTGTGGTCTGAAATGAGGAGCACGTTCATGGCCATATCAATAAGGATCGGCATTTTTAGAACGATACACAAATATAACTTCGTGTGCTTCAATGTTAATTATGGCCACTTGGAATGATCGTCGCTTTTATGTCTTGTTATCATGGGTAATGATTGGGTTGATTCATGGGCAGACTCAGGCGTCTAGCGGCGTGCGAAGTGCCTTTACCGATAAGGTTTTGGCACTGTCCAGGTCGAGCTCGACACTGGATGTGGTAGATTCTCGGGGCAAGGATCAAGCTTTAAAGCTCAGGGCTTTTGAAGTGGTCAAGGGCTCTCTGTATTTGGGATTAGAACAGCAACAAGTGATCACAGCCCCCTTAAGTGCAGTTGCGGCAGTTTTAGATAATGTAGATCAATACGTTGAGCTTTTTGAGGGGTTTGCGTCTGTGCGGAGAGTGAAAGAGTCAGAGACCCAGTGGGTGCTGGCTTGGGAGCAAACGATTCCGATCTTCTTCCTGCCGAACGAAAAATACGAGACCTATTATTTCGTGGATCAGCCCACGCCGCTACGAAAGGTTTATCGGTATCAGTTGAAACAACAGGACGGTCGAATTCGCTTTAACGACGGCTTAATTGTACTTGAGGCCCTTGATTCTCAACGCACGCTGTATACAGAGGTCGACTATGTTGATGCCGACTGGGGGCCACTCAAGGTTCTGGGCGACTCTAGAATCTGGAAAGAAAGTGTCGAGGGACTCGCGCTCTCTGATTTTGCCATCAGGCTCAAATCAGAGCATTTAGATTGGAGTTATTCCAAAGTCAGATCTGAAGCGCGGTCTCTGCTAAAACTTTCTCCCGTCGATCGAGTGGTCGAAGAACGAACCCGACTCTAGTAGTTACCGTTCACTCCCAGCATGAACTGCAGGGCGCTATTTGTGGAATTGGCGAATTCGCCTAGGTCGCTTTGAACCGAGTAAACATTATATTGGGCCGCCCCGAAGACTTGCATCGACTTCGTGAGGTCGGCAACCAAGTTCAGATAAAGGCTCCCCAATATCCGGCGTTCATAATAGACGGTACTCGTTGAAGCGTAGCAATTGGACTGACCAGAGTATCCGCTGTTGTAATTGTTGCATGAGATTCCGCCATTATTATAGGTATAAGGACGATCCAAAATTGCGGAGAATTTTCCGCCGATCGCGATTCGATACTTCTTTTGGAAGCTCACGCCACCTTCCATCGATACATCAGGGCTGAATCCAACATTACTTTGGCCGTCGCTCAATCGTTGACTGTAGCCCAAACTCAAAAGAGATGTGGCTACTCGTAGATAGCCTTCAACGTCTTCACTCGAGCCATTCGAAAGTCCGATGGAAAGGCCAACGAAAGTGAGCTTAAACGTCATGGCATTATTAATGGCTATGTTTCTTTGAAGATTCGCATTTAAAAGATTGTACTGAATGAATTGGCCTTCGTATCCCGATACCTTCTGGCCGAGCGCTTGAAAGTCCAGATCAACATACGAAAGCTGTGTGAAGTCGCTGGCCATATTTCCGCGAATGCGAGCTATAACATAGGTGGTCGAGGGCGTGGTCGATTCACCATTCAGAGCCACATCCACACGAAAAAGAGCTTCGATCGGCGATGCATTTCCAAGTGCCGCAGCACCGCCACCGATTTGAATCATGCTTTCTTTCGGAGTCTCGACAATCCCGCTTATGGCATCGGCAAGGCAAACATTTGATCCTGATGCGAGAAGGGAAAGGGCGGAAATCCCAAAAAATAGAACGCGAAAGTACTTCATAACCACTCCTTAAAAAGATTTAAAGGAGCGTTAACGCAGCGCAGATGGGTGGTCAATTCAATTTTCGCGCTTTACCAAACTCGATTTACGTTTTGAGCCTCTAGGCCCTTGCGGCCTTCGTAGATGTCGAATTCGACTTCTTGTCCGGGGGCGAGAGTTTTATGGCCGTCGCCGCCAATTGCAGTGTAGTGAACGAAAATCTCTTCACCATCGCCTTGTTCAATAAATCCGAATCCTTTCGAATCGTTGAACCACTTTACTTTTCCATTTGCCATCCTTGGTAATTCCTCCTGCCATGATTGTGACTAGATTTTACCGCGATGTCAAAAAAGTGTAGAGGAATGCACAATAGTATACTAATTAAGTCTTTTATTAATCAGAGAACACTATTGGAATTAAAGTCGAAGATGATTTCGTCGTGAGCCGCATATCCGAGAACTCGGCGAATTTCTCGCTGCTGCACAACACGGCTCTTCTCGAGTTGATGTGCTTCACTTTGAAGTGCGCGCACGTCGTCTTGAATTTTTGAGAGATGGGATTGTTTGGATTCCTGGAGATGTTTTAGGCGCAGAACTTGAAGTGCTCCCGGTGATCCAACCCAACTGGATATGGCTCCAGTCAGTACGAAACTCCATATTCCGAAAATGCTCATCCAAATTTTATGAACAGACATCGGGACCCTCCTGGTCGCGTGCCGTCTCCATCCTGGAGACGATTGTACGAAATAAAGAATATCACTCCCCTTCGGGGCGGGCAAGCAGCCGCTGATGGGGTGCTTGTGACTCGCAAAGGCGTCAAAAGCGTATCAGAAAATTCTAGCGTTTGAAGGCTTTTAATCCCAAGTACACTGCGCGACTTCCAAGAATCTCTTCGATGCGCAGTAGCTGGTTGTATTTGGCAATGCGATCAGTACGAGAAGCCGAGCCTGTCTTAATTTGACCGCAATCGGTGCCGACGGCCAAATCAGCAATAAAGGTATCTTCCGATTCTCCACTGCGATGCGAAGAAATTTGCGTGTAGCCGGCTGCTCCGGCCATTTTCATGGTTTCGAGTGTTTCGGTCAGAGTTCCAATTTGATTCACTTTGATGAGAATAGAGTTGGCAACCTTCTTATCGATTCCTTGTTGCAGAAATTTTGGATTTGTAACGAACAGGTCATCGCCCACCAGCTGGCAGCTTTTACCAAGCGTACGAGTCAATTCCTCCCAGCCGTTCCA
>CANJNU010000125.1 GCA_947475645.1 Bacteriovoracaceae bacterium
AGTGAGTACGCGAGGATGAGTCCCATGAGGATCTCGTAGAGATCGGAATCGCGCGGGCAATTCACACGAGAAGTGGGTAGAAAGAAAGGATTCGTTCAGAAGCGCACTATCGACGGCCCCCGCTTTTTTATCTGGATCACAGAGACCTGCGAGCGCCGTCGTCCATCCCTCTTCAAGAGAGTTCGAGTTCTTGGACTCGGCGGCTTCGGCGCTCTTGAGCGCTTGATCAAACGCAATAACATCGGCACTTGAAGCGATAGCCTTGTTATCGCTGCAGGCTGTGGCCGAAGGCTCCGCTTCCTTTCCGAGAGCTTGGGCCAATTGAGCGTACGGCAAGCTCGGATTCTGTTGCTGTAATTCGGCGAGCCGCTGTTTCAGCGCCCGATAGGTCGAGTCCATTTCGCGGCATTTGGAATTCGGTGAAAGCGTAGCAAGCCCACCACATTCGCGTTGGGCCGCCTCGCCCAAATGCGACTGCGCAGTCTGTTCGACCAGAAAGGACCTAAATACAGGCAATACACTAGCAACGCGATGAAGGGCCGGGGTGGCGGGAGTAATCCAAGGTTCGGCACCCACCACGTCGTAACCGAGTTTAAATCTTAGATGAGAAACCTCGCGCGAAAGAGCGTTCATGCAGCGACCCGCATAGATCTGCGCCGAGCGCGCCTTTTGGGCCTCAGAGACCATCTCGACGGCGGGAGTTGCCAACCAATCTGCACCCACATTCTTCACCGCGTCGCGAACCAGGCGACATTCTCCACCGGCTAATCGCTTCAGCCACTCCGCCTTATGCTGATCAGTGATCTGTTCTCCGCGTTGGAGAGCGCGCTCTGCTTTGTGTTGAAGGTAGGTTTCAACTAACACTTCTGCAAGATGCCCTGCTAGGTCACCTTCCAATTCCTCGTTTGAATATCCGAAGGCAACCTCGCCATACTTGTCGGTGAGCTTTGAGAACGATCGCTCGCCTTTCTCGTATCGACGAAGGTCTGCGTTCCACGCTCCACTGCCTCGACTACTCAAACAGTCTTCGGTTCGAATCGCCGCAGGGCAAATTTTTTGATGCTTCAAGGCGCTGTTTGACGAGAGGCGGGCGCGCTCTTGAGTCATCGCCTCGCTCCATTTTAATTTTGCTGCCACTGCCAAGCCTTCCTGAACTTTCGCATCAAACTGCTGAATCGCGCCCGCCGGTTTGCATGCAGCCCCGCCCAACTCTAGGTCGCTGCAAGTGGCTGACGTGATCGAGGCTCGCACGGCCTCTTGAAGGGCCCGTCTCAGGTGATGCTCACTTCCCCTGACTCGACTGAGCGCCGATTCGAGATCTTGTACAGATAGGCCATCGACTGGAGTTTGTTTCTGTACGGCGTTTGCTAAGTCGACCGCTACTCTTCGAAGCTCGGCGGAAAGACACGTCAAGCTGTCTGGGGTACTCGTTGCTCGTTGACAGCGGGGTAGAATCGCCTTCCATACCTCTCCAGGAAGAGCCTGAATTGCCTGCTGAGTATGGTCGGCGCTTGATTTCATGGCGTCTCGAATACTCACGCCAAGGCAAGAATCATCTCGTCCGCACTCGATCGAATCACGCTTCGCCAGCTCGATTGCGCTTCGATTCTCAAAAAGGATCTTCCGAGTCTCCTGCCAGCCCGAGCCGCGTGACTCGGCCGTAAGCAGGGCGATCATCAGAAGATGAATAAGAAGAGGTAGGCTCCATTTCATCTCAAATATAATGATAATGAAGCTTCAGCCCGACCGCCTCTGAATCTCAACCCTTGAAGAAAACTTGTTCAATGGGTTAATGAAGACACAGTCTAGAACGAACCGACGTAAATCACTTCCTCTTCGAGAGTCACTCCCAGAAGCTCAAGAGCTCTTGCTTTGGCTAAATCGATCAGCGCCTTCACGTCAATCGCTTGTGCTCCGCCCAAGTTGACTATGAAATTAGGGTGCTTCTCCGAAAACTGTGCATTTCCAATTCGATGGCCTCGCAGCCCTAACTTCGCAATCACTTCCCAGGCTCGAAATCCTGATTCGCGCGGGTTCTTGAACACACTTCCACACGACGGATATTCGACCGGCTGCGAGGCTTTGCGACGAACCAAATTCTCATCAATGATGTGCTTAACGGACTCGGGGGTACTTCGCCGAAGGCGCCAATCTACCGAATAAATTACCGTATTTTTAGGCAGAAAGTGGTTTCTGCGATAACTGAATTTCAGCTGTTCTCCACTAAAGGCCATTCGCGCGCCCTGATGTTCGGAATCGAGTGAAAAGGCCTCTACCCGCACCACGCAATCCTTAGCCTCGCCTAGGTGCGTTCCCGCGTTCATCGAAACCGCACCGGCCATCGAACCGGGTACACCACTTAAGAGTTCAAGTCCGGCCCACCCCTGGTGAGCTGCCTTTCGCAAAAAAGTTGAGATTGCAACACTTCCACCGGTGCGCACAATCAGGTCGCGGCTCTCTGTTTCTTCGACAAGCTCGATTCCCAAATTGAGTCTGCCTGCTCGAATTATAAGCCCAGAAAACCCCAAGTCTGAAATCAGAAGATTCGAACCCAATCCGAGTACGAAATAGGGAATCTGGGTGTGCGCGATACCTTGGGCCAACCACTCGACGTCATGAGGTGATTGAGGAGTAGCATAGATGCTAGCCGGACCGCCGATGCGATAATAAGTGTGCTTCGATAAAGGTTCGTCAAAGAGCAACTGGCCAGTGAAGCGCGATGAATGATCCTTAAACCATTGAATCATGGCCTGACCTCAGCCTCTCTCAAGCCCGGCAATAAGCTGCTGAGCCAATTGGCTAATCGAGCCCGCCCCACAGCACAAAACCAGATCGCCAGGCTGCAAGATTTTTAGGAGTGATTCGCGCGTGGCTTCAAGATTGCCGGTGTACTCAATCATTTGAGACTCGTTCGATGTTTTTCGAATCGCCGAGACGAGTTCGGGCGCACTTACTCCCTCAATTGGATCCTCGCCTGCGGCATAGATATCAGTCATGAAGAGAACATCAGTTTTTCTAAAAGCAGATAGAAATCCATCCCGGCAGTGAATCGTTCTGGAATATCGATGAGGCTGAAATACTGTAATAATTCTGCCCTTCCAGTACGCTCGTGCGGCTGCCAAGGTGGCGGCAATTTCGGTTGGATGATGAGCATAATCGTCGACAATGACTTGTTGCCGCTCGGCGCTTTCCCACCTCACCTCGAAGCGCCGCTTCACTCCCCGAAATTCCCAAAGCCCCTGTACGATCTGGTCGAATGGAATATCGATTTTCGAACCGATTGCGATCGTAGACAACGCATTCAGAACGTTATGCTCGCCAGGCACCTGAAGGCCGACCTCGCCAAGAATTCGGTCTTCGAGTCGCGAGTACACCTCGAAACGAGAGCCCAAACCCTGAACACGAATCTTACGAGCGCTATAGTCCCATTCATCTGAGAAGCCGTACGTGATGACCGGCTTCATGAGTCGTCCTAGAATTCTACGAACGCCCGAATCTTCGGCACAAACCGCGGCTACTCCGTAAAACGGCAATTTTCCGACAAAATCAACGAAAGCATTCTCAACGCCTTCCATACTCTTATAGTGATCGAGGTGATCGTTGTCGATATTCGTAATAATGCCTAGGGTTGCAGGGAGGTGCAGGAAGGAACCATCGCTCTCATCGGCTTCTGCGACTAACCACCTTCCCTGGCCCAACTTCGCATTCGTTCCCAAGGCATTGACTTTTCCCCCTACGACCAGCGTCGGATCGAGACCCGCAAATGTAAGGACAGACCCGAGCATCGAAGTTGTGGTGGTTTTTCCGTGAGTTCCAGCCACAGCAATGCCGGTGCGACCGCGCATCAACTCGCCCAACATCTCGGCACGCGGAATGACGGGCACACGTAGGCGCCGCGCTTCCATCACTTCTGGATTGTCGGCGCGCACGGCCGAAGAAATAACCACAACCTTTACGTTGCGCACATTCTCGGCACGATGCCCGATTTGAATGGTGGCTCCCAATTTTGCGAGGTGCCGAGTCGTATCAGATTCATGAAGATCCGAGCCCGACACAGAATATCCTTGATTCAGAAATACCTCGGCAATTCCACTCATTCCAATGCCCCCAATACCCACAAAGTGAAGCGAGGTCGTATCAATCTTTAACATGAATGAAGGTCTCCACAATCTGGATGGCTGCCTGAGGACAATAGAACTGGACTACCGCAGACTCGAGTTCGGCGATTACGTCGGGCTGATCCATGCCTTGAATAATGATTTGAGCAAGCGCTTCGCCCGCTTGGGGTCCTTGTTCGACTAAGAAAGCCGCTCCCCGAGATGAGAACACAACCGCATTTTTGAGTTGATGATGATCCGCCGCTGTAGGCAGTGGAATGAGCACGCTTGCCCGTCCGACGGCCGCAATCTCAGCAAGGGTTGAAGATCCGGCACGGCAGATCAGAAGAGAGGCCTCGGCGTAAGCGGCAGGCATATAATCGATGAATTGCTCCACCGTCGCCTGCGAACCTGCTTTCTGATGTTCTTCTAAAACCCGTGCGTAATCGACATAACCTGTTTGGTGAATCCACCGAATTTCAGATTGCCGAGTTTTCAAGAATGGGAGGGCCTGAAGGACCACCGTATTCATTCCTAATGCACCTTGCGATCCGCCGAAGATAAATACCGTAAACGGACGTCGAGGAGCTGACCCCATGCGCACCATGGTGTTTCGAACT
>CANJNU010000126.1 GCA_947475645.1 Bacteriovoracaceae bacterium
GTCCAATTGCTGGGGTCTGTACTTAAATAGCTTTGTCGCAGTTCGGTCTCAGAAGTCAGTGCGCCGATCGAGTCTCCATTGGCGTAGCCCTTTCCAAGAAGCTCAACGCGATTCCATGTTTTTTTAGAAAAGTCATAAATCCAAGTGTCGCCCAGGGTGGGAGGCACGTAGTAAGCCGTCGCTGAGCTGGTCGAGAGCGAGTACTTTTGTTGGGCTGCTAAACCAGGATTCTGCATTCCCGTTTCGCCACCAAACATCACTGCGTAATTGGCTTTTTGCCCCGAGAACGGAAACGAGAAACTCAATGCCGAGGCTGCTGCCAAAGTGCGGGGAGGGAAGTCGTCGACTCTTTGCCAGTGACCTTGCCCGCCGTTTCCGGTTGGGTCGAACATCCAGCGATCTGAAAGGTGCGTTTGGCCATTCGGAGTTCCCCCTTCCATAAAAATTCCGTAAGAGCAGGGTTGATCGATGCTGGTGCAAAGTTGCTCTCCGTCTTCGGATTGAGTCGCGCCCCCGATATTTCGATTCACGTAATTCACTTCGACCATTCGATGCGAGTGCCGGGCTTGCGGACATCCTGGATAAGCGCTCAGGCCTCCCGATGCGTTACAGCCCGATGGATCGAGCTTTTTCCACGTAAACGTACAAGAGGGCCCGCCCGAGCATTTTACGGTACCCGATACCGAAAGCTCCCAAGTGCTTCCGCGCGGTTCACCATTCCCTGCGGTTGGATCAAGCCCCCCAAAAAGATAGAACTTTCGTGTCACATGACTGAACACGAGTTGAGCATTCACCAGTTCAGTAGGAAGAGGGGTTATCGAGGGCGTGGTATCGCCCCACTTGGGCGCAGGATCCGTTAAAGTATCCGCATTGTTGTAGAGATAGAAAATTTTATTGGTGCCTGCCACTTGCCGCGCGTCGGTGGCCCCCCCCCACGCCACAATCATCACATTTCCGGCAGGGTCAAGCCCACGCGCCACGGCCATGCCTGCACGTGTGGGCGGTGTTGTCGAAGAGAAGCCTACGCCAGTCATGCTCAATGGGGTCGCGGGATCAATGTTTGTCTTGGGGTTGGACGGCAGTCGCCAATAAAATCCAGGGTTGCTCGTAAATGGATTACATGAGTTGGTTGGCACGGGGCCGTATTCGTAATCTCGACATTGCAATCCACCAAAGTAAGTAACATCATTGGTCGAAAGGTTAAATCCAGGAACCAACGCCACCCCTCCAAACCAAGGCACGCTGTTCTTCGCGTTCGAGGCACATCCTGCCCCCGAAACTGCTGTCATGGTCTCTTTCGCTTGATACCAGCTGATCGGTGACAATGGGGTAGCTTTTGAGTCGATGAAGTTGGGAATTGCACTCCAGCTTCCAGTCGTCGCCATATCGTTTTTTGTCAGAAGCGATGCTCCCCCCCCTCGGTGGCACCCTACAGAAGTGGCTCCGATTGGATCCGAATAGGTTTTCGTCGAAGACCCCAGAAATCCGCCGACGGCAAGAACGTTTCCTGCCTGAATGATTCCTGCCGGAATGCTTGCCCTGTTTACGAGTGGAGCAAACCCAGAATCAAATACGGGGTCGCCGCCAATTTCTCCCGAGTTTAAGCTGGGTAAGTCAGGACCCCACTGACTCGAGCCACTCGAATAGTATTTTCCGGTAACTTCGAATTGAGATCCAAACGAGTTACTTAAAAGTTGCGAAGGGTAACTTTCAATCCATTGCACAGCGTTTCCACTCGCTGTCGAAAGCGTGTTGCCTGTGGTAGCTCCAGTCGTCGTCAGCGGTACCCCTGGTGTAAAGGCTATCGCATCCATAATTTCTGGGCCAAACGTGGGGTTAAATCGGTAAGTGTGTCGATTCACTCCCTCGTTCCCTAGGCCACCGATACTCACAATTCGATCCGTTAGGTCGATTCGATACTGATGCATGGCGCCATCAGTGCTCATCTGATCTAAACTCATAGCCATCGCCGGTACGGCTGTGTAACCAAACAACGAACGCCCCGAAGGAGATTTTGGAATTTGGGTCATCTGGGGTGGGACGGTAAAACTCTTCGGATCGGACGCCGTGCCGCCCGTCAGCGTCTTTAGATCGAGGCGATTGTCTTTCAACGTTCTCAGTTTTTCGCTCGTCTGCGTTACTGCGTCTGACGAACTCCACGCTTGCAGGTTTAAATCAAACTCCCATTGGCGGTTGGTCGCAGCCGAAGTGGCCGAGGTGGATTGAAGTGAAAGAGGCGAGGATCCACCGAGTAGAACGAGTTGTTGTGCCGTACTATTATAAGCAGCAGCCGCACCGGCAAGAATTCCTGGCCCCGAATAGTTCGAAGCCTGAGAAAGATCCTGCCAACTTGAAATGGGCTCAGCACTTGTGTCACTGGTAGACAGCCCTGGAACGAGCTCGGGATGAGTTTTTAGTACAATCGCTGGAATCGTTTCTACCGCAAGACTGAAAAAATTTGACCGACAAAGAGTAGCATTAACCGGTGTTCCAGACGACCAAGCACTGGGCCCGCAGTTCAGCGTAGGCACCGAGTAATTCACTGAATCAAGAGAACTCCCAACACCTCCAAAGAGAAGAAGCGAACCCGTTAAGCTTGTGCCAGTCGAGCTTGCGGCTCCGTCGAACGTCGCGCAATTCGAAACCGGTGGACTCACAATGCTATTTCCAAGCGAACACGAGTAAGCCTGATTCGATGTCGATTTACCGTTTGTGTTGGTAAGATCAACCGAGACATTCTTGATAAAATCGGGTCGAATGGTTTCAGTCTCAATCGATGACGCCACAGGAAGTAGAAACGGTTCTCCGAGTACTGATGACTGGGTCGCTGCTACCTGCAAGCCAATTACGCCCCATCCGCCAAACGCCCCGCTTGCAACACTACTGGTTGCTCGCTCCGTAGCATTTGGAACATAGGCCAAAGGATCAAAAAATTTCTGAATGTCGCCTGCACAACTCGAGCTGTTCGGGGTTTCAAGACTATAGAAGTTCGATGAATGAAATTCAATCTTTGCAGCCCGAAGCGCCTGCTGTTGTTCCAGTTGCTTTGAAACCGATTGGGCACCCCCACTCGTTTTACGAAGTGCCGGATTAGGATTACCTGCGCAGGCAAAGAGCAAAAGCCCCCCCCCCAGAGACCCCCATCTAAACAGCAAATTGCGCGGTAAAACTTTCTTTTTCAACTAACTAGGGCTCCTTTGAGTTCGATCAAATTCGATAAAAAGTAATTGAATAAAGCACAACACCTGCACAGAGTGGAGAATTTGCGGGCAGGTTCGAGGAGAAGGTTACTGGAGCGCCAGTACCCGTCGCATTTCCACACTTTTGAATAATGCTTGGAAGGTTGGCATCCATGCTCGATCCCGCTCTGCTAATTTGTAGAACTGTAATAGACGGGTCGGCAGCCAGCGGTACCAAAAATTGTTTTGCAGTGGGGCTGGCGCCCGAAGCAACAGAACTGGCCGTAAGATTCTGCGTGGGCGGAATGAGAAGTAAAAACGGTTGAACCAGTTCACGGGTGTCGTGCTTAATGTAGGCCTTCCAAGTCGTGTCAGAGCAAGCTTCTGGCGTGAATTTACCATTTTTAAGGCAGTTTTTTGGGTTACTTAGGCCGGGATTTACCGATGCAGCAATGTACTCAAACACCACTAAAAGGTTGTCCGTGGTGTTCATTTCGCCGCGATTAAAAACTGTTCGAATGTAAACCCCATCAGCAGGGCCACCGTTCCCAGCGGTAACCGCCGTGCCCGCCATGCAGTCAAACTCGCTCACTCTAAAAAGGCCGGTTGCTGCACCACAGCTCACTTGGTTTGATCCACTAGCCGAATCTGCTGCATCGGTATGAAAGCAGTTCGTGTTCGACGAACTTCCTTCGGTCGAGCTCGCAAAGCGCGCGCAGGCCGAATTCAGTGCCGTTTTGTTATTTGAACCACTGACGCCTAACTCAAAAAGAGTAAGCCACTTCGGCCAAGTCGATGCACTGGGTGAAGAAGCCAGAAGACTGCCGTCGGGATTGAAAACTCGCACGGCGGGATGACCTGTTCCCGACGAGTTAACGGTACCATTCGACGACGGAGCGTCAAAGCTTCCGGAAGGATCGGACTGTTTAAAAATAATTTTGACGGCTTTGATAGTGCTCGTGGCGTAAGCCGCATCGGGCTGGATACTTGCCAGTGTGAAAAAAAGTGTCAAAAAAAGTGTGAAGAAAAGTGTCAAAATAACCACAGATCCCCCTTGTCTCCTACTATATCCTAACTTCTTCACGACCGGCCAGCGCGAATTGCACGAAGGCAAGTACCCGTCAGTCCAAGCAAAATGGCCAGTTCTTGATTTACGATTCGTTTTGAGTAAACTCATACAGCCAACGGATCGGTATAATTTCGTTACAAATTAACGTCGTTTAGGCTCAGACTGTGGCGAAAATGATTCTGCAAGCCTTTTTAATTGAAGTGTTTTTGGGTCTTCTGCCGCTATGTCTTGAGCAAACCGCGCCATACTCTTGACAAGGGCAGCAGGATCACTCAGAAGCCGAGCGGTTTGTCCGAGAAGAAAATAGGGTTCGATTTTTCCAGGATCAATCGAGAGCTGAGAAATCCAATAGGCCTGCGCACGCGCGAGGGTACCAAAATTAACCTGCTTACCTAACCATTCATCCGGATTCAGCGTCTCAAGGCTCTTCGATATCCAAGCCCGCCCTA
>CANJNU010000127.1 GCA_947475645.1 Bacteriovoracaceae bacterium
CGTCCTTTGAACGAAAAATCTTTCCCATCCAGCCCGAAACGCGGCCAAGCGATTGCGAGTTTTTCTCCTTAAATTTAAGTGCGTTTGCAAGTGGATTAAGCTTAAGTTCAAGTTTCTCGAGCGCTTGCCATTGCGGCTCAGGACTCGTTGCGAGTGCTTGAAGTTCGGTGAGTGCTGAAGCCCAGCGACTCTGGTTTTCTTCTGCTTGTTGAACTCTCGTTGTAGCTTCCTCGACGCGCCGATTTTTACGCCGAGCTAGGTGAAAGAATTTCTCAACTTGCTGGTTAGGGGTAAGTCGTGGATCGATGATTACGTCCAGAATATGCGGAGATCCGTCTTCATCGAACGAGTCATAAACGGGAACTTTCCAGCTCTGGCCCTTAAGATGAAGAGACGGAGAGGGGAGTTGATAGAGGCTCGCCTTCAAGGCTTCCCCTTGTCTTACGTAATCGGGCTCGGTGCCGGCTTCTCTTAAAGAGGTTTGCCCTTGTCGACTTCGATCTTGTGCAAGCTGAAGTTTAGCTTTAAGCGAGCTAGTCGATGTTTGAATTCGCAGTAAATATGCCTGATGACCGAGGAGGGTCTCTACATGCAGAAAAAGGCTTTCGGCATCTTGAACGAGGGATTCTCTGATTGGAGGTGACGCAGGAGCATTAGCCCCCGCAGGGATGACAAACGGGGTGCCTGTTTGATGGGCTGCTGAGGTTCGAGACCGGGCGAGTATTTGCCAGTTTCCGGGTTGGGCAGCTAATTCTTCGACCAGAAGGGCTTCGGGATGAGCCGGAATGAGACAGAGAACTAGACCGATACGACGAACATCGGGGCGCGATCCCTCTGCGGTTACCCACAAAATGATAATTCTCTCTTGTGGAAGTGCCTCGAGATCGAGAACTCTTCCGCCTTTTAGAGTCTTGGATACAAAAAGGGAGAATGGAGAATGTGTAGCGAGCGTGGAGGCTTTGGGCCCTTTGCCTGCGGTATATGCAAAATAGGTTTGTTTCGGACGAATACTCCAAAAAAAACAGCCATCAGAGTGTTTGCCCGTAAACCGAATTGCCCACTCATGTTTGGTGTAGCCACTGGGGAACTGAGTTCGCTCGGGGATGATTACGCGATCGATAAAAAGGCCCTGAATTCTCGGTTTGATCCGCTCAACACACAGTGCGATTTCTTTCCAGTTAAGAATAGGCCAGTTGAGATTGGGTGAAGTCATCTTCTTTGAGTTTATCACACTCGCTGACTTGATTCTAAGGAAGGGGCGAGGTAGGGTGCGTCACATGACGCAGAACGCAAAAGCCGTAATTTGGAAGCTCAAGCCTAAGATGGATCGTCGTTTTCGGGGAGGCCATCCCTGGGTTTATTCGAATGAGCTCGCCGGAAGCCCGAAGGGCGTTGAGCTAGGCGCATGGGTAGAGCTTCGCGATGCCAAGGATCAGTTTCTGGCCCGCGGATTTGGAAATCCTCATTCTCTGATCTCATTTCGAGCAGTCTCCCGCGATGAGACGCTCATCGAGCCCGGCTCGCTGCAAAATTTAAAGCAAAGTTTACTTAGGGCACATCAATTGCGTGAACTCGCTGGGATGTCCCGGCTCAGTCATCGCCTTATATTTGGAGAGGCGGATCGCCTTCCAGGATTAGTGATTGATCGTTACTTTCTTCAGTCAGGCCATCAAGTTTTCGTGATTCAGGCCCATACTGCCGGAGCGGATCGGCTCATTTCTTCAGTGTTGGAAGTGCTTCCTGAATTAACGGAAGTGTGGGAAAAAACCGCCGTCGTATTAAGAAACGATGTGGGCGTGCGCAAACTCGAGGGGCTTGAGTTTCAGAAAGTAAATGTATTGCGCGAAGTGAGTGGATTAAACCTCGGTGAAGTTGAAATTCTGGTTAAGCCCGTTATGGCTCCGTTTGATCGCCCTGTTGTTTTTTCGACCGACCTTCTTGAAGGGCAAAAGACTGGATTTTTTCTTGATCAGTATTCGAATATCCAACTCGCGGCACTTAGGCTGGGAAATCTCAAGCCCAAGAGTCAGAAATCAAAACTTAAAATCTTGGATTTATGCTGTTACGTGGGGCAGTGGGGGGCGCAGCTTGCCCGAGTTTTTAGGGCACAGGGTATTGAAGTTGAAGTCACGGCTGTGGATTCCTCTGAGAAGGCGCTTCAGTTTGCGCAGAAGAATATTGAACGAGAAGGGGCTCGCTGCCAAACTCTTCAGGTCGATGTGCTGAGGGGTTTGGCGGAGCTTCCTACGGCGGGATTTGATTTGGTGATTTGTGATCCGCCAGCTTTGATTAAGAGTAAAAAAGACACTGGGCCGGGCGCTCATGCCTACCTACAACTGAATACACAAGCGGCACGCTTGGTGCGACCTGGGGGCGGCTGGGTGAGTTGCTCGTGCTCCTCATTGCTTACTGACGAAGAATTTGCTCACGCGCTTACGAAAGCGGCATCACGTAACTCGATGGATGTGCGTTGGCTTGGACGCGGAACTCCCTCGGCGGATCATCCTCAACTCACAGAATTTCCTGAGGGTCGGTATCTAAAATGCTGGATTGGTGGCGTGATATGAAGGCTCCTTCATTTACGGCCCTCGATCAAAGCGGAGAAAAAATTGCACTCAAAGATTTCTTGGGAAAAGTGGTTGTGCTCTATTTCTATCCCAAAGATGCAACACCGGGCTGCACTCAAGAGGCCTGTGATTTTCAGGAATCCTTGGCAGCATTTAAAAAAGCGGGTGCCGTGGTAATTGGAGTCAGTAAGGACTCGCTAGAGAGTCATCTCAAATTTGCGAATAAGCAAGGCCTGCGGTTTTCGTTACTGTCAGATGAAGATGGAAAGATTTGCGAGAAATACGGAGTTTGGCAGGAAAAAATGCTCTATGGACGAAAGTTTATGGGCATTGTTCGAGCCACATTCGTGATTGATCAGGCAGGTAAGATTTTTAAGTCCTTCGAGAAAGTTAAAGTGAAGGGGCATGTGAATGAGGTTTTAGAGGCCGTAAAAGCTTGTTCTTAGCTCGTGCAAGTCGCAATCCTGTGTTTTAATTTTCGTTCATTCTGCAAAGTATAAGCTCGAAAGCTCGAAAGCACGAAGCTGGACCCTCGACGTGAAGTAACTTCGAGTTGGTTCAGATCTTGCTAAGTGGCTCTGCGTAAAAGCCGTGAGCAAATATTTTGCAGGAGTGTTGTCGATGGAAAGAGTTCGTATTTTCTCGTTGTTGTGCCTTTTGTCATTCAATTTTGGCGTTTCCGAATGGAGCTGGGCCAACGGTATATGGGGAAGTTCTGGTTCAGAGCGAATGGACGTTTATCAAGAAGTCGAGGGTCGGGTTCGTTTTAATAAGAGGCACGTCTTAATTCCTATGAACTATTGCGAAGACGGTCCTTGTTATCCTTCGTCGTCGTATTGGACCCTCGTTTTAGAGACCGTTCAAGGGCGCTTTGAAGTGAATCAGAAGTTCAGTGTAGGTTTGCTCTCTCCACCGTCGGAGATCTTATTGGCTGGCCTGAGCGTCGAAGATGGAATGAGAGTGGTGGTGGAGGGGCGAGTATTGCCGATCGCCCCAGGGTATTCTCTCATTGCGGATGTGCAAGCGGCTCACTTGACTGAGAATCCGAAATGAGAATGACTTACTGAATGACGCGGTGAGTTCTTTCTGTTATGAGGCCGGCATGAAACATGCCGAAAAGTTCAGTCTCTTTGCGACCACCCCCAAAGGAATGGAAGAAATTCTGGAAGGCGAGTTGCGCTCGCTGGGCGCAACGAATCTCGAGGTAGCTCGAGCTGGGGTGCGCTTTGAAGGCTCTCTTGAGCTAGCGTATCGCGTCTGTTTGTGGTCGAGAATCGCGAACCGGATCTTCTTGCCCCTCAGCACCTTTCCTGCGTCCACTCCTGAAAAACTTTACGGAGGAGTGAAGTCGATTCGTTGGTCGGATCATTTAAGTGCGCAGTCTACGATTGCAGTGGACTGCGTAGGTACGCACTCGGATGTGAGTAATACTCACTTTGCCGCATTGAAGACTAAAGACGCGATTTGTGATCAATTTATGAGTATCGAAGGCTCGCGTCCCTCGGTCAATGTGAAGGATCCTGATGTGCGCATTCACGTTTACCTCTTGGAGGGAGAGGCAACCGTGAGTATTGACCTTTCGGGAGAAAGTCTGCATCGCCGTGGTTATCGCGAAGAAGGCGTAGAGGCTCCGTTGAAAGAGAACTTGGCCGCGGCTATCTTGATGAGTGCGGGATGGCCAGAGGCTGTTCGCCAGGGACGAGAAACAGGACAGCTGCCTGTGCTGCTCGATCCGATGTGTGGATCGGGTACTTTGCCGATTGAAGCGGCTTGGATGGCAGCGAACCGAGCTCCCGGAATTCTACGGGAACGATTTGGATTTATGGGCTGGAAGCAGCATCAGCCAGCACTCTGGGCACAAGTTCAGAACGAGGCGAAGAACCAAGAAGTAACCGATCGCAAGCTTCTTCCTCGAATTTATGGTTATGATCGCGATCCTCGGGCGGTACGCACCTCGATAGGAAATGCCGAACTGGCTGGTCAGGCGGGACGGATTCACTTTGAAAAGCGCGATCTAGCGCAGCTCGAGAATCCAATTCCTGGGTCGGTGGGTCTATTGGTGGTTAA
>CANJNU010000128.1 GCA_947475645.1 Bacteriovoracaceae bacterium
GAATCAGCTTGCTCAGCGCTTTACGATCAAAAGGAGTATGCTCCTCCTTCGTGTAACCTTCGATCAACCCATCGGTATAGCCCAAGAAGAGTGATCCTTTCTTCCAGGGGTAGACCTCAGTTTCAGTATACACGGTAGCAAGCGAGTGTCCCACAGGCACGCCCGCACTCCCCAACGCCTTAACCGAGATACCGCCTCCTTCCTTATATGAAAGAAGATACGGAAGGTTATGTCCGGCATTTGCGACTGTGACTGTTTCAGCCCCTGCGTCAAATACAGCAATAAAGAGGGTCATTGTGATGTCGGTCTTTCCACCTAGATGCAAACTTTTATTGAGCTCATTCAAAATGCGGCAGGGGCTTAAAAACTCCTCAGGCGATTGATGCATCCACGATTGAAGAGTAACCATAGAACCTTTCGCGGCAGCAGTCACCAAAGCCGAGGCGATTCCATGCCCCGTCACATCCCCAATCGCTACGACTAGGCGCGGACCATGGGGTCCGGGAAGCTCACTATAACTCCACCAGTCGCCACTGCAGTGGATTGCCGTCGCAGCAAAGCTACGAATTTCGTGTTCCAAAATATAAAGCTTGGTGGGTGGAAAAAAGAACTGCTGAATTTTCTGTGCCAGATTAATCTCGGTTTCCATCTCAGCCTTTTCGCGAGTGGCAACAATCAATTGTTGAATCTGGCTTACCATCTCGTTAAATGCGCGCTTCACGACCGTGATCTCATCCTGGCCCGAGCCCAAGTTTGGAAATCCCTCCATCAGTTGCCCGGTTCCTACGCGTTGGGCATAAACTTGAAGATCAGACAAAGGTTGAATCAGAAAGGCAACCACTCGCCTGAGAACAAAAACTATGAGGCAGATGATCCCCATCATTAAGAAGGTCAACTGACTTGAGGCGAAGTCAACTGACGCCAGGGCCGTTTCTGCAGAAATCAAGGAGACAATACTATAACCATGTTTTGAGTGTGCGTAGGTGACCATTCCCTCGCCGGTAGGGGTGAGTCGACCCGACTCGCTGCCGTTACTTCCCAGATCGGCGATCTGAGCAAGGTATCCAGCGGGAAGCTTCAAATCTTCCATCGCCTCAGAAAAGTACTCCTGGCCATCCAACTCCCAGAGTGTGTTGCCCTGATGATCAATAGCGGCTGCGGTATTGAGTGCCCCGGTCTTGAAATCATCGACCGAGATCATCGCGAAACGCACTGTTCCAGCAGTGCGCATCAGTAGGCCTAAATAGGGCATCGGAAGGAGGATATTAAAGCCAATGAGACGAAAATCAGCCTTCGAGGCTTCAAAGGCTTTACATGCCTCCATGAGTTGTGGACTTCCTAACCAAATCACGGGAGATAGATCGAACTGATCGAGCTGAGGCTTTAACTTTTTAGACACCAATAAAGCCCCTTTGCTATGCTCGCCACAGGGGGAATCCTTCGTAAAAATAATATCAGCCGAGTCCTCAATCAGGGGAGGATTTGCGAGCGAAATGAGCTGATAAGTGCGATCAATATAATGCACAATTCGCCGCGTATTCATGACCTCAGACTGAATGACTGAGTTGATGCGATCGGTTCGATACATATCAATGTAGAACGCTCCAATACCAAAGAGCGTTCCAATCAAGGTGAAACCTAAGATGCCTGTGATTCGATTCCGAATGAGCATGGGTTATCTTTTAGTTTAGAACATTACCTGCCTAAGTCACTGAAAAGTTTTGTCCACACAAGCGATCAACGCAACAGCCAGGTGCTTGCAATTGCAACCGATGTGACTCGGTGCAGTTCAGTGCGTAGATCGGCAAAACTTCCCGCTGCGTAGAACATTCTCTTCAGTTATTCATCCTGATCCCCGATAGGCTAATGAGAATGAGAAATCGCCATACCTTTCATCACGCCTTAACTTTGCTTCTTCTCATTCCGGTCGGAATGCTGGATGCCTGTTCCTCGGCAAGCGTGAGCATTCGCTCCATACCCGATAAGGCTAAGGTTTATGCGCAATCGATCGGAGGCGGAGAGGCCAAACTATTGGGAGAAACCCCCCTTTCCCTTCCGGCAACGCAGATTCAACCGACCGTGGGTGGGTCGGGCCCCGTTTGGATTGAACTCAAGCGCGAGGGATTCCAGGATCAAAAAACCCTGGTGACCGATCCCTCCACCGGCGATCTAAAAATGGAATTTACCCTGAAGTCCTTCGGAGGGCTGGATCAACCCGACGTCATGAACTGGGCGCTAGACGAGCTCTTTGAAGCACAGCGGCTCGTCCGCGCAGGCCGTCGCGCCGATGCTCTGACCAAACTGAAGGCCATACAAATCAAGGTCCCTCAACTCTCGGCGACCTACGAGATTGAAGGGGGAATCTATTATTTAGATAAACGTTACCGCGAGGCAGTTGATTCACTCGGCCAGGCGTTACGGATGAATCCGAATAACTTAGAAGCGCAAAAACTTAAGAAACTCATTGAAAATTCTGCAGTAGGAGAAGCACCTCATGGCTAAGTGGTTAAGAAACACTCAGGTGGTTTTCGCACTTTTTACGTTCGCCATGATTCCACTGGGTGCGGGTTCTGAGTCCCGTCCAAGCCCAGCTCAGCAAGTCATGTGGGATAAGATGAAGTTGGAAGAGATTCTTCAATCGCGCCTAAAACAAGCTATTTCTCCCATGGTCCCTAAAGGTGCCGTGGTGGTTAAAGTGGACATCACGATAGAGCCCTACGAAGAACAAGGGAATAGCGAGCGTTCCGCGCAGAGTGCTCAAACCGCCAAGGCGGGTGAGGGAATTGAATTCACGAAGCTGGGACTGACAGCGCCCGTTTTAGACCTTGCCGAGCAACCTGTAAACACAAAGACTCTTCCAAGTCTGTTTGACCTCATTACCGAGGTTACCACCACCATCACGCTCGATGTCGAGGGTTTTGCTGAGCGCAAAGAGACCATTCAAAAACTTGCCACCAATTTATTAGGAGAGGTGGGAAGCGTCACTCCCACAGTGACTCTCGAACAAGGTGCTCTCATCCCAAAAGAAAAAGTAAAAGAAGAGAAAAAAGAGATCCCCTGGGACGGCAGGCGCTGGATGATTGAGCTAAAAAATGTAATTGGTGGCGTTCTTGCTGTGCTGCTCGGTGTGCTGATGATGGGCATCTTTGCGCTGCTCATTTCACGTCAACACCGAAACCTTGAAGCGAAAAAGATTAAGCTTATGGAAGAGTCTGGCCAGCGCGAGGCCACCGCACTTACCACCCATCAAGAAAAGGCAAGAGAAGAGCCAAAAGAGAAAGAAGATGTCAAGCAGGAGGGCTCTCATGCAGCCGCCGCGATGGCGCACGCCCCGATGGAGGGTGCGACGTCGAGCACCCACTCGCCGGTGAATGAAGCATTTGATCGGTATACCGCCTTGGTGAAGTCGAGTCCGGAGCGCGCCGCAAGCCTTGTAAAACAGTGGCTGAAGGTTGGAGCCGATACCGCAAATTCGGCCCTAGCGATACTTCCGGAGAAATTGGGGGATGATGAATTTAAGGACATCTCGAGTCGCTTAAGCCTCGATCAGCGCAAACAGTGGAGAAAGATCATGCTTGCTCGGAGGGTCGAAGCTTCTCCTGAAAAGGCGGCGCAATTCATTAATCTTCAGATTCTAGAAAATGCCTTCAGCTCAGGCCCGACAATGGATTCAGAACTTAAGGATCGGCTCTCGGATCTCGAACTAGATGATTGCGTGGCCATCGCCATCATTCAAGGGAATGTCGAAATAGCGGCCGTTCTTTCAATCATTCTTCCTACTTCGCTAGTAGCAAGAATGTTTTCAAAACTCGACTCCGAGACAGCCACGGCAATCACGCTGGCATCGATTCGCCTTTCGGACCAAGATATACAAGCCTCCCTCTCCAATGTGAAGAAAGTAGTCAACGCATACCTATCGGGAAAGAATGTAATCGCACTGCCCTTCTTAGAAAAGGCCAGCGAGTTGCTCGCTACCGCGATGCCCGAGAAAGAAAAACCCTTGTTCGATGCCATCATTTCCTCTTGTGATTACGTTGCGCTCGAGTTAGCGGCCCAGCAGTATTACCCAGCCGAGCTGGTGACGCAACTTCCAGGAAAAACTGTAAGGGCCATTTTCGACAAACTCCCTCCGTCGCGAAAGGCGGAAGTATTGGTAGCGCTCGATCAAGCTACCCGCGACCAGTTTTTAGGATATTTTGGTAAGCCCGGTGACAAGGCTCGCGAACTCATCGACGTAGAAGTGAGTCAAACTCAGTCCGATCCAGTTAAGAGTGTGAGGATTCAGAAGAATAAGGAACAAATTTGGAAACACTTCATCGAGCACACACGTAAGCAAATTCGTACTAACGAAGCCATTGGTGAGGTCGCCTCGGCGGTGCTCTCGCAGTGGCTTTATGAGAAATCAGAGGGTGTTGTGGGGGCCCAATTGAATGATCGAGCCAAGGTCGCATAAGTACTACCGGTTCGCGCTCATTGCGCTAGCCATTGCACTCAGCAAAAATGCAACTGCCGTCGAGTCGACTACGTCGGGACAAGTTCATGTGAGAACAGGAATGATCTCGGGATCATTTTCGGGTGCCCAGTCGGGCTCATTTTCTGTGGCAAACTCGTTGGAAGGCGA
>CANJNU010000129.1 GCA_947475645.1 Bacteriovoracaceae bacterium
CTTGAGCTGGACCTTCTACCCTCGCCTCTTTTTGCTCGGCTCGATCCGGTGCGATTTGAGGAAGTGGTAACAAATCTCGGTATGAATGCGATTCGCTTCTCGCCCGAAGGGGGTGTGGTTAATTTTAAGCTTCGCGGAGAGGCCGAGGCGCTTTGCCTGAGGGTCACCGATTCGGGTCCGAGTATTCCCGTGCAAGATGCCGAGCGCGTATTTAAACCTTTCGAACAGGCGCAGCGCACCTCGCGTTTAGGCGGTATGGGTTTGGGGCTGTTTATTTCGCGTGAGATCTTAAAACTTCACCACGGTGAGCTCAAGCTGCTTCCCAGTTCGCTTCCAACAGGAAATAGTTTTGAAGCTATTTTTCCGCAGTCGCTGGCCGCTTCTTGATAAAAAATCCGGACGCGAAAACAACGAGCATCGATACCCAGAATGCGAGAAACGCGGGGTGACCGGGTTTTTCAAATTCGAGATGTGGTAATTCAAAGTATTCAAGCGTGAGCTTCGAGCCGATAATCAGAATCAGAATATAAGAAGCGACTTCCAATCCAGGAAATCGATCAAGCAGGCGAATAAACGAGCCGGCGGCGATTCGGATCATCATTACGCCCAGCATTCCGCCCAGGAAAATTATCCAGAGATTTTTTGAGACCGCAACGGCTGCGAGAATTGAATCGACGGCAAAAGCCACGTCCATCAGTTCGATAAGAATCACAGTGTGCCAAAAACTGCGTCCTGTACGCCCTTGAGGGGTTGATTCGTCGTCTCCCTCTGTGCCGTTCGAATCAAGAGTGAGCAGATGCTTAAATGCGACGTAAAGAAGGTAGCCTCCGCCAATGAGCTTAATAAAGTGCCACTTTAAGAGTGCCTGTGCCGCAACGAGTGCCAGAAGTCGAAAAACCACTGAACCTACAAGCCCATAGGTGAGGGCTTTTTTTTGCTGCTGGGTAGGAAGGTGTCGAGCCAGCATGGCCAGCACGATTGCGTTGTCAATCGACAGAAGGGTTTCAAGAAGTGCAAGGAAGAGAATCGGCACTACGTATTGGAGGATCGGCATGAGGGTGAAACTTAGCCTCTTCAGCCCATGAGGGCAAAAAAAAAGCCCCGGATACCGGGACTTTTTATTTAAGTGGTGAGTCATGATGGATTCGAACCATCGACCCCATCATTAAAAGTGATGTGCTCTACCGACTGAGCTAATGACTCACATACTCGATGAAGAGAGTCCTGTCTTTAGCCGGCCCCCTCCCAAAAAGTCAAGTCTGTGTTTTTACGAATCCAAACTAAATGGGTCGGACAGCACGAGAGTCTCTTCCCGGCCGGGGCCGATGCTCATCAGAACAATTGGAATTCGTAGGTAATCTTCTACAAAGCGCATGTAGTCGCAGAGTTCTTTAGGGAGATCGGAAAGAACTTTGACTCCTTGCGTATTAAAGGATCCCCATCCGGGTAATACTTCATAATGAGGTTTTGCCCGCTCGAGATCCTCCAGGCTGGAGGGGAAGTGAGGACTGAGATTGCCGTCGAGCTGATAAGAGGTGCAAACCCGGATGCACTCAAGATCTTGAAGTACGTCTGACTTCATAAAGGCGATGCCCGTTAAGCCGTTGAGCTCGACAGCATATTTTAGGGCAACTAGATCGAGCCAGCCGACGCGGCGTGGGCGGCCCGTAGTAGCGCCAAATTCAGCGCCGACCTTCCGAATGCGTTGAGCGATTTCTGGCTCTGTGACTTCAATCTCGGTTGGAAAGGGGCCTGTGCCTACGCGGGTGGTGTAGGCCTTGGTAATTCCAATCACTTGTGACACGGCCTGGGGGCCTACGCCTGCTCCAGCCATCGCTCCGCCCGAAACGGTGTTGGATGACGTGACGTAAGGATAGGTGCCGTGGTCGATATCGAGCAAAGTACCTTGGGCGCCTTCAAAAAGAATGGGTCTGTTCGCCTGAAGGGCTGAAGTAATGATCATTCGAGTGTCGTGAATAAAGGGCTTCAGTCGCTCTCCAATTTTTAGGAATTCAGCGAGTAAGGGCTCGAGCTCGATTACGGGAGCCTTAAAATGATATTGAAAAAGAGTGTTCTTCTCTTCAATGGCGCGACTTAGTTTTTTTCTAAGGGCCTCAGGTTGAAGTAAGTCGCAAACTTGAATTCCGCGCCGTGCGATTTTGTCCTCGTAGCAAGGCCCAATACCACGCACCGTGGTGCCGATTTTTCCACCAGGGCTTGCTTGTTCCTCGCGAAGGCGATCGAGCTCGCGATGATAAGGAAGAATGACATGGGCGCGCGCACTTACTTGAACTCTTAAGTAGGCATCCTTTTCGAAAACACCTGCCTCTTGAAGTTCATCAACCTCTTCGAAGAAAACTTTGGGGTCAAATACGACGCCATTTCCAATCAGGCAGAGCTTTCCGGGATGAAGAATTCCACTCGGAATGAGGTGAAGAACCGTCTTTTTTCCATTTACAACCAGTGTATGACCGGCATTGTTCCCGCCCTGATAGCGTACAATTAGATCGGCTTTTGCACCATAGAGGTCGACCACTTTTCCTTTGCCTTCATCGCCCCATTGGGCGCCCACAATCGCAACGTTCATATGTCCTCTAAGTTCTAAGTCTGAGATAAAGATTGAAGTACTGCGCCGACCCCTTTGCCAAACGTTACTGGGTAGCCCATATCGTGCAGCGCAAGTTCAAGTGCCGAAATAGCGGTTACAATATCGAATGGGCCGCAGTAGCCGAAATGCGAAAGGCGCAAGATTTTTCCGTCGAGCTCGTCCTGCCCACCAACGATGATTACCCCATATTGATCGCGCATGTGTTGAACGAGTTTTTTTCCATCGACGATGGAGTCGGGAATGCGAACTGAGGTAACGGCGTCAGAGCAGTACTCTATTTTTCTCACGAAAAGCTGCAGCCCAAGAGCCTCGACGCCCGCTCGAGTGGCTCGCGCTAAGCGACCGTGCCGTTTAAAAACTTCTTGTAAGCCTTCTTCGTGAATCAGTTTAAGACTTTCTCGCAATCCAACAATAAGTGAAATGGCAGGCGTCCAGGCGGTTTGGTGTGTGCTCAGAGCTTTTCGCTCGCGAGCTAAATCAAAGTAGAAGCGCGGATTTTTGGTTATGGCCTGCTTAGCCCAAGCCGTCTCGCTCAGTGCCATCATAGAGAGTCCCGGTGGGAGCATGAATGCTTTTTGTGATCCGGTAATTAATACGTCGATGTTCCATGCGTCCATGGGAAGGTAAAAAACTCCGCAGGCGGTAATGGCATCGCACACCGCTAGTACATTGTACTTTTTAGCAAGCGCGCAAATTTGCTGAACGGGAAGCTTTACGCCCGTAGAAGTTTCTGAGGCTTGAAAGAGAATGCCTTTTACGTTTGGATGAGATTGGAGGGCTAATTCGACTGCCGCTAATTCGATACAATCGCCAGCCTCGGCGCTCACTTCGACTACGTTTACACCGTAGGCCCGAGCAATCTTACTCCAACGGGCGCCAAACTTACCTGTATTGAGAGCAATGACCGTTTCATCTTTCTCGAAGAGGTTGTTCACGGTGGCGTCCATCGCCCCCGTTCCTGTCGAGGCTAAGAGTAAGACGTCCTGCTGGGTTTGAAAAACCGCCTTCAGTCCCGTCTGTACTTCTTGAAAAACCGCCATGAACGCAGGGGTGCGATGGTGCACGATGGGCAAACTCATCGCTGCCAGCACCGACTCCGGAATGGGTGTAGGACCAGGGGTCAGAAGGTAAGTTTTTTTCATGAAGCGAGCGCGATTCGTTATTTTCCGGGCTTAAGAGTTGCAGTGCGTTTCTCTATTTTTTGGACCATAATTTGCTCGATGATCGCGAGCGCCTCATGCCGAAGATCATTTTCGTAGATAAAACGATAGAAGTTTTCCATATCGGGATGATGACGAAAATTTTTAAAACTGGCCGACATCTCTGGCGAATTGGTTGCGGCCGCTAGCGCATCCTCGCTGCTTGAGCTGCTTCGAGACGCCGCTTCTTCTTCTGCCTCTTCGAGTTCCTCAGCAAGTTCGGTATTCAAGGCTTCAGGATTCACCTCGTCGGTGATCTCTTCTTCGTCATCAGATTGTTTAGCCGCCTTCTTCTCTGGGGCAGTCTCGGCTACGAGTTTCTTGCTTCCTTTAGCTGGAGCAGCCTCGTCTTTCTTCTTACCCGCTTTGGTGTCGGCCTTTTGATTCTTTGCTGCTGCTTTTGCTTTGGTGGACATCCCCAGATCTCCTTAGGAATTAATGTGGTATCTCTGAAGTTTGTTATAGAGCGTCTTGACCGTGATGCCAAGGCTTTGAGCAGCTTTGGTTTTGTTTCCTTGTTGATGCGCCAGCATTCCCAGAACATACTCTCGCTCGATATCCTGGAGAGGAAGCGAAAAAGGGGCGCTCGACGTCGCTGACTCGGTGTGTTGACCGTGGGGGCGGGCAATGACAGGGGGGTGAAATTGAGTGGGAAGGTCTTCGAGTCGAATCTCGTGGTTGTCGGCCAGGATTTTTAGACGTTCGACGGTGTTCTGGAGTTCGCGAATGTTTCCGGGCCAATTATAGTTTTGTAACGATTCAAAGACGCCGGAAGCAACGCGGTAATTTGC